>CAJMPC010000061.1:0-9278 GCA_905215245.1 uncultured bacterium
CAAGAATTGGTGGAAGTTGCACGTAAATACAACTTTATGTCAGATGAAGATGAGGATCGTGATACTTTATTACAATTTCTATTCAGTGAAGTGGTAGAACCTAAAATTGGTCAAGAGACGCCAGTCGCCGTTTATCATTTCCCTTCTTCCCAAGCGGCACTTGCGCAGCTTAGTCCTGAAGATAGCCGAGTAGCAGAACGCTTTGAGTTCTATTATAAAGGATTAGAGCTAGCCAACGGTTTTCATGAGCTTACAGATGCTCGTGAACAACAACATCGTTTTGAGCAAGATAATCGCCTACGTGCAAGAGCTGGTTTGCCACAACGTGAAATTGATCATCGTTTTCTTGCTGCATTACAAGCGGGTATTCCGAATACGTCAGGCGTTGCTTTAGGTGTTGATCGTTTAATTATGATTGCATTAGGCGCTAAAAGCATTAAAGAGGTGATTTCATTTTCGGTGGAATGCGCTTAGTTTGCTCAAAAAATATCCTTTTTTGTTCAAAAAATGTGATCTTGATCGGATTTTAGAACATTGGTCGGGATCCTCCATTGACACTATAGGTTTATTTTGTAATATTTGCGACGTCTATTTCGGAGATTGAACTTTTTATGAAAAATTGCTTCAATCAAAAATCATCGGTAACAACCAAAAGGAATAACAATTATGAAAAAGACACTAGCAGCATTAATCGTTTCTGCATTTGCCGCTTCAGCAGCAAACGCAGCAGTAGTTTATGATAACGAAGGTACTAACGTTCAATTAAACGGTTCTCTTCGTTTAATCTTAGAAAAAGCGGATAGCAAAACCTATGACAAAGCAGGTAAGTCAACTAAAACTGCAAATTCCGCTTTACGTAACGCAGGTTCACGTTTCGGTATCACAGTAAAACACAACTTAGATAACGATTTCTATGCGTTAGGTCGTTTAGAATTCCGTTTCAACGATACAGAATCTCGTGATCAATTTGGTGCTCTTTATACTAAACGTGCTTATGTAGGTTTAGGTAGCAAAGCGACTGGTGATATCACATTCGGTCGTCAACTAACTATCGCGGATGATTTAAGCCAAGCTAATGACTATGAATATGGTTTCATTCCAAAAGGTGCTTATATCCCAACTTCAGGTACCGGTGTAGTTCGTTACGACTATAAAGGTATTGAAGGCTTACAATTAAGTGCAAACTACAACTTCGGTCAACGTCATAACGATAAAGGTAACTTACTTAAAGTTGGTCTTAAAAATGCATATGGTTTAGGTGCATTATACACAGCAGGTGATTTAGATGTTCGTTTCGCTTATGGTCACACTAACCTTGAAACTAATGCAACATATAAACACCGTGTAGATGGTTTCTTAGCATCATTAGGCTATAAATTTGGTGATTTCACATTAACTGGTGACTTTGGTTACGCACATGCTAAGAAAAATGATGACAAAACAAACAAATTCTATGTATCTCCAGGTTTTGCATATCAAGTTACCCCTATGTCTCAAGTATATGGTAACTACCTATATGAACGCGTAAAAGGTGAAACTACCAAAGATAAAACTCACGGTTTCTTACTTGGTGCAGACTACAAACTTCATAAACAAGTTGTAGTATTCGTAGAAGGTAAATACGTAACAGCTAAAAAATACGCTGAAAATGCAAATGGCGGTTATGCTTACAACGGTAAAACTAAAGACAGAGCTATCGGTGTAGGTATGCGTGTATTCTTCTAATCTTTGATTAGATAAGAATCTTAAAAGGCGAATCGAAAGGTTCGCCTTTTGTTTATCTTTTTTAATCTCCCCAACTCTTTTTAAATCTCCCCAAACCCCTCTTTACAAAAGAGGGGAGAAAATTAACCGCACTTTGGTGTGACTGAAATAGGAAAAACAATATGCAATCATACAACATCGCTGTTCTACCGGGAGACGGTATTGGTCCAGAAGTGATGGCTGAAGCCATTAAAGTATTAAACAAAGTCCAAGAAAAATTCGGTTTTAAACTTAACTTCAATGAATTTTATGTAGGTGGTGCTGCAATTGATAATTGTGGTTGCCCATTACCCGCAGAAACCTTAAAAGGTTGTGATGAGGCTGATGCGATTTTGTTTGGCTCTGTTGGCGGCCCTAAATGGACAAATTTACCTCCAGATCAACAACCAGAACGCGGTGCATTGTTGCCATTACGTAAACATTTCAAATTATTCTGCAATCTTCGCCCTGCTACCCTTTATAAAGGACTCGAAAAATTCTGCCCATTACGTGCAGATATTGCAGCGAAAGGCTTTGATATGGTGGTTGTGCGTGAATTAACGGGCGGGATTTATTTCGGTCAGCCTAAAGGCCGTGAAGGCGAAGGTGCACAAACCAAAGCATTCGATACCGAAGTTTATTACAAATATGAAATCGAACGCATTGCGCGTGCGGCTTTTGATGCCGCAATGAAACGTCGTAAACATGTGACTTCTGTGGATAAAGCTAACGTACTACAAGCCTCAATCTTATGGCGTGAAACCGTAACTGAAGTGGCGAAAGACTACCCTGAAGTCACCTTAGATCACATTTATATCGACAACGCGACCATGCAATTAATCAAAGCGCCTGAGTCTTTCGATGTGCTCCTCTGCTCTAACATTTTCGGTGATATTATTTCTGATGAAGCGGCAATGATCACAGGTTCTATGGGGATGTTGCCATCTGCTAGCTTAAACGAAGAAGGTTTCGGTTTATATGAACCGGCTGGCGGTTCTGCACCGGATATCGCTGGCAAAGGCATTGCCAACCCAATCGCACAAATTCTTTCTGCGGCAATGATGTTGCGTTACAGCTTCAACTTAAATGATGCCGCAGATGCGATTGAAAATGCCGTGCAAAAAGTCTTGGCAAATGGTCACCGTACGGGTGATTTAGCCGATGATTCTGCCCCTGTTTCAACTGCGGAAATGGGTACGTTAATCGCTAACGCAATCTAATAAAAAACAATTAAAGTGCGGTTTAAAAACACTGACAAAAAGCAACGCTTTTTGAACTTTGGCTCTGCCAACGGCTCCGAAGGAGCGAGTAAATCTTCAGGATTTACGAGTAATAATTTGACCGCACTTACTACTCTAACGAATTGAGAAAAATTATGGCAAAAACTCTTTACGAAAAATTATTCGATGCCCACGTGGTATACGAAGCTGAAGGCGAAACGCCGATTTTGTATATTAACCGTCATTTAATCCATGAAGTGACCAGCCCACAAGCCTTTGATGGTTTACGTGTAGCAGGCCGCCAAGTACGTCAAGTCAGTAAAACTTTCGGTACCATGGATCACAGTATTTCTACTCAAGTACGTGATGTGAACAAACTTGAAGGCCAAGCGAAAATTCAAGTATTGGAACTCGCTAAAAACACAAAAGCGACCGGTATTCAATTATTCGACATGACCACCAAAGAACAAGGTATTGTGCATGTCATGGGGCCTGAACAAGGCTTAACCTTACCAGGTATGACTATCGTTTGTGGTGACTCTCATACCGCCACCCACGGGGCATTCGGAGCCTTGGCATTTGGTATCGGTACATCCGAAGTCGAACATGTATTAGCCACCCAAACCTTAAAACAAGCTCGTGCGAAAAATATGAAAATTGAAGTGCGTGGCAAAGTGGCGCCAGGCATTACCGCAAAAGACATTATTCTTGCCATTATCGGTAAAACCACCATGGCAGGCGGTACAGGTCATGTGGTGGAATTCTGTGGTGAAGCCATTCGTGACCTTTCTATGGAAGGCCGTATGACCGTTTGTAATATGGCGATTGAAATGGGTGCCAAAGCCGGCTTAATCGCACCAGATGAAACGACTTTCGAATACTTAAAAGGTCGTCCACATGCACCAAAAGGTAAAGATTGGGATGATGCCGTTGCTTATTGGAAAACCTTAAAATCCGATGATGATGCAAAATTTGACACAGTCATCACGTTAGAAGCCAAAGACATTGCACCACAGGTAACTTGGGGAACAAACCCAGGCCAAGTAATCGGTATCGATCAATTAGTGCCAAATCCAGCAGAAATGACCGATCCTGTGACTCGTGCTTCAGCAGAAAAAGCATTGAATTATATCGGTTTAGAACCGAATACCGATTTAAAAGACATTCCTGTAGATCAAGTCTTTATCGGGTCTTGTACTAATGCTCGTATCGAAGATTTACGTGCGGCAGCGGCTGTCATGAAAGGTCGCAAAAAAGCTGACAATGTAAAACGTATTTTAGTGGTGCCAGGTTCTGGTTTAGTGAAAGAACAAGCAGAAAAAGAAGGCTTGGATAAAATCTTTATCGAAGCAGGCGCTGAATGGCGTAATCCTGGCTGCTCAATGTGTTTAGGGATGAACGATGACCGTTTAGGTGAATGGGAACGTTGTGCTTCTACTTCGAACCGTAACTTTGAAGGTCGCCAAGGCCGTAATGGTCGCACTCACTTGGTGAGTCCTGCGATGGCAGCGGCAGCGGGAATGTTCGGTAAATTCGTTGATATTCGTGACGTCACATTAAACTAAGGAGCAGAAAATGGCAGGATTTAAACAACTTTCAGGCTTAGTAGTGCCATTGGATGCGGCAAACGTGGACACGGATGCAATTATTCCAAAACAATTTTTACAAGCCATTACCCGCGTAGGTTTCGGTAAACATTTATTCCATGAATGGCGTTATTTGGATGTAGAAGGCACCAAGCCAAACCCAGATTTCGTATTGAATTATCCACAATATCAAGGTGCAACCATTTTATTAGCGCGTAAAAACCTGGGCTGTGGTTCTTCTCGTGAACATGCGCCTTGGGCATTAGCCGATTACGGTTTCAAAGTGATGATCGCACCAAGTTTTGCGGATATTTTCTATAACAACAGTTTAAACAACCACATGTTACCGATTCGTTTAAGCGAAGAAGAAGTGGAAGAAATCTTCCAATGGGTGTGGGCAAATGAAGGCAAACAAATCCATGTGGATTTAGAAGCGATGACGGTCACTGTAGGTGACAAAGTCTATCACTTTGAACTGGATGAATTCCGCCGTCATTGTTTGTTAAACGGCTTGGATAACATCGGTTTGACGTTACAACACGAAGATGCCATCAGTGAATACGAAAAAAATATTCCGGCATTTTTACGTTAATCTGTTTTTTTACTCGGACAGCAAATATTGCTAACCATTCGGTGGACAATTTGTCCGCCTTTCTTTTTGAAAACATTCCATTTTTTTTACCGCACTTTCTCCCCTTTTATTTGACACTCTGTGTGCTTATACCTATCATTCTCCGTAATATTGATTGATTTTAAAAAGAGCTGTCTATGTCACATAATCAAACCGAATTACTGAAAAAATCCCTCGCTGAACGCATCCTCATTTTAGATGGTGCGATGGGGACGATGATCCAAAAATATAAACTCACCGAGACTGATTTTAGAGGCGAGCGTTTTAAAGAAAGTGCGGTTGATTTACGTGGCAATAATGACTTGCTCACCCTGACCCAACCGCTATTAATTTCTGCGATTCATGAAAAATACTTACAAGCGGGCGCCGATATTATTGAAACCAATACTTTCAGTTCTACCACCATTGCACAAGCGGATTATGATTTACAGTCTATTGCCTACGAACTGAATTTTGCAGGGGCAAAACTAGCGCGTTTAGCCGCAGATAAATACAGCACACCAGAAAAACCTCGCTTTGTTGCAGGTGTATTAGGACCAACTAACCGCACGGCCTCTATTTCCCCCGATGTAAACGATCCAGGTTTCCGTAACATTACCTTTATGGAACTGGTGGATGCCTATGCGGAAGCGACTAAAGGCTTAATTGAAGGTGGTGCGGATTTAATCATGATCGAAACCATTTTCGACACGTTAAACGCAAAAGCCGCCATTTTCGCCATTGAAACCGTGTTTGAAGAATTAGGTGTGGAATTGCCGATTATGATTTCCGGCACCATTACCGATGCTTCCGGTCGGACGCTTTCTGGGCAAACCACAGAAGCGTTCTACAACTCGCTTCGTCACACTAAACCACTGACTTTTGGTTTGAACTGTGCGCTCGGCCCGAAAGAACTCCGCCAATATGTTGAGCAACTGTCTAAAATCAGCGAAACTTATGTTTCCGTCCACCCAAATGCAGGCTTGCCAAATGCTTTTGGTGGCTATGATTTAGGGGCTGAAGAGATGGCGGCACATCTTAAAGAATGGGCTGAAAGTGGCTTTGTAAACATTGTCGGGGGTTGTTGTGGTACGACGCCAGAGCATATCAAAGCCTTTGCGGATGCAATGCAAGGTATTGCACCGCGTAAATTGCCTGAAATTAAAACTGCGATGCGTTTATCGGGTTTAGAGCCACTCAATATTGATGATGAAAGCCTATTCGTGAACGTGGGTGAACGTAATAACGTGACAGGTTCGGCAAAATTCAAACGCTTAATTAAAGAAGACAAATTTGCCGAAGCCATTGAAATTGCTATCGACCAAGTGGAAAACGGCGCGCAAGTGATCGACGTCAATATGGACGAAGCCTTATTAGACGGTAAAAAATGCATGACCCGTTTCCTTAATATTATGGCGACGGAGCCAGATGCGGCCAAAGTGCCAGTCATGATCGACTCGTCTAAATGGGAAGTGATTGAGGCAGGTTTGCAGTCGGTGCAAGGTAAACCGATTGTGAACTCTATTTCGCTTAAAGAGGGCGAAGAAATCTTTATTGAACACGCCAAACTGGTGCGTAAATATGGTGCCGCCGTAGTGGTCATGGCGTTTGACGAAGTTGGGCAAGCCGATACTGAGGATCGCAAAGTCGAAATTTGTAGCCGAGCTTATGACATTTTGGTGAACAACGTAGGCTTCCCACCAGAAGATATTATTTTCGACCCGAACATTTTCGCCATTGGTACAGGGATTGAAGAGCACAATAACTACGGTGTAGATTTCATCAACGCCACAGGTCGCATTAAACGTGCCCTACCGCATGCGAAAATCTCAGGCGGGGTGTCGAATGTGTCTTTCTCATTCCGTGGTAACAATGTGATGCGTGAAGCCATTCACGCAGTATTCCTCTATCATGCTATCAAACAAGGCATGGATATGGGGATTGTGAATGCGGGACAACTTGCGATTTATGACGATCTCGATCCTGAATTACGTGAAATTGTAGAAGATGCGGTATTAAACCGCAGCCCAGATGCCACCGAAAAACTGCTCGATATTGCAGAAAAATATCGTAATCAAGGCAACGATGAAAGTGCGGTCGATTCTGTCGCAGAATGGCGTACTTGGCCTGTAGAAGAACGTTTAAAACACGCGCTGGTAAAAGGGATTACCACTTATATTGTGGAAGATACTGAAGAAGCTCGCCAACAATTACCAAGCCCGTTAGATGTGATTGAAGGGCCGCTGATGGAAGGGATGGATGTAGTCGGCGATTTATTCGGTGACGGTAAAATGTTCCTGCCGCAAGTAGTGAAATCTGCACGCGTGATGAAACAATCTGTGGCGTATTTAGAGCCATTTATCAACGCCACCAAACAAAAAGGTTCAAGCAACGGTAAAGTGGTGATTGCGACCGTAAAAGGCGACGTACACGATATTGGTAAAAACATCGTGAGCGTGGTGATGCAATGTAATAACTTTGAAGTGATTGACTTGGGCGTGATGGTGCCTGCAGACAAAATCATTCAAACCGCTATTGATGAAAAAGCGGACATCATTGCGTTAAGTGGTTTAATTACCCCTTCTCTAGATGAGATGGAATACTTCTTGGGTGAAATGACTCGCTTAGGCTTAAATCTTCCTGTGATGATTGGCGGGGCGACCACCTCTAAAGAACATACGGCAATTAAACTTTATCCTAAATATAAAGAACACGGCGTATTTTATACCTCTAACGCCTCCCGTGCGGTGACGGTGTGTGCGGCATTGATGAATCCTGAAAGCCGTGCGGCATTGTGGGAACAATTCAAGAAAGATTACGAGAAAATCCAGCAATCCTTTTCTAACCGTAAACCACTGCGTAAACAGCTCAGCATTGAAGAGGCTCGCGCAAACCGCTTTGATGGCTTTAGTGGCGAATGGGCAGATTACGTGCCACCAAAACCAAACCAAACCGGTATTGTGGAATTTAAAAACGTACCGATTGCCACATTACGTAAATTTATCGACTGGTCACCATTCTTCCGCATTTGGGGGTTAATGGGTGGCTATCCTGATGCCTTTGATTATCCAGAAGGCGGCGAAGAAGCACGCAAAGTGTGGAACGATGCGCAAGTGGTATTGGATGAATTAGAACAAAACCACAAACTCAACCCAAGCGGTATTTTAGGTATTTTCCCAGCGGAACGTGTGGGCGATGATGTGGTGTTATTCTCTGATGAAGACCGCACTCAACCCATCGGCACGGCTTACGGTTTACGCCAACAAACGGAACGTGGCAAAAACAGTAAAAGCCAATTTAACTTTGCCTTGAGTGACTTTATCGCTGATCGCGAAAGTGGCCAAAAAGACTGGATGGGCATGTTCGCTGTCTGTGCCGGTATTGAAGAAATGGAGTTAGTAGAAGGCTATAAAGCAGCAGGCGATGACTACAACGCCATATTGCTACAAGCCGTGGGCGACCGCTTAGCCGAAGCGATGGCGGAATACTTGCACTTTGAGCTCCGCACCCACATTTGGGGCTACACGCAAGAAGAATTCGACAACCAAGGTTTAATCAATGAAAACTATGTTGGCATCCGCCCTGCACCAGGTTATCCAAGCTGCCCTGAACATACAGAAAAAGCCTTGATTTGGGATTTATTAGAAGTGGAACAACGCATCGGCATGAAGCTCACCGAAAGCTACGCCATGTGGCCTGCAGCTTCTGTCTGCGGTTGGTACTTCACCCACCCGGCAAGTAACTATTTCACCTTAGGTCGCATCGATGAAGACCAAGCTCAAGATTATGCCAAACGTAAAGGTTGGGATGATAGAGAGATGATGAAATGGCTGGGTGTGGCGATGAAGTAATATATAGAAAGGTGCATATAGTGCACCTTCTTTACTTTCCTAATTTTTACATTCAGAAATGCCAAACTTGTAATCACCATCTGATTTTATGACATAAGAAGCCTTATCTTCAGAAAAAAGAGGATAAACTTTTATTAATTCTCCATCTTTGGCTAAAGGCTTTAAATTAGAGCATACATATTTTTTATCTCCGAGGTAATTATCATAATATTGATATTCATATAAAAAATATTTAATAACATTATCAACAGCCTCTTGTTTTTTATAT
>CAJMPC010000062.1:0-9233 GCA_905215245.1 uncultured bacterium
GCCAATTCATGCCCAACAACATTCCCCCTTGTATTTCCCCCTTATTCGCTCTAGACTATGCCCCATTTTTAGCTTTCATTATTTACAATTATGCGTGTTTCTGACTTTCATTTTGACTTACCAGATGAGCTGATTGCTCGTTATCCTAAAGAAGATCGCTCTTCTTGCCGTTTGCTACAACTCAATGGCGAAAACGGGGAAATTTCTCACCGCACTTTTACTGATGTATTAGATTTAATCGACGAAGGCGATTTGTTGATTTTTAACAATACGCGTGTAATCCCAGCTCGTATGTTTGGTCGTAAAGCCAGCGGCGGTAAAATTGAAGTGTTGGTGGAACGTGTTTTAAGTGAACATCATTTCTTAGCGCATATTCGTTCATCAAAAGCTCCGAAAGAAGGTGCTGAATTATTTTTAGGTGAAGATAAGCTCGGTGAAAATAATGGCGTAAAAGCCATTATGGTTGGTCGTCAAGATGCCCTTTTTGAAGTGGAATTAGCGGATAAAAGTCGCAATGTACTTGATGTGTTACAAGAAATCGGTCATATGCCTTTGCCGCCTTATATTGATCGCCCTGATGAAGAAGCGGATCAAGAATGCTATCAAACCGTATATAACAAAGTGCCCGGTGCAGTGGCTGCGCCAACGGCTGGCTTGCATTTTGATGATGAGCTTTTACAAAAATTACACGAAAAAGGCGTTAATTTTGAATTTGTAACTTTACATGTGGGCGCCGGTACATTCCAACCCGTACGTGTTGAAAATATTGAAGATCACATTATGCACGCGGAATATGTGGAGCTTTCTCAAGAAGTCTGCAATGCCATTATTGAAACGAAAAAAGCGGGCAAACGTGTCATTGCGGTAGGCACAACATCAGTGCGTTCTGTTGAAACCGCTGCTCTATCAGCAGAAGAAAATGGCAACCCAGATTTAATTGAACCTTATTTTTCTGATACGTCCATTTTTATTTACCCGGGCAAATCATTCCGTGTAGTGGATGCGTTGATTACCAACTTCCACTTGCCAGAAAGTACATTGATTATGTTGGTGTCTGCCTTTGCTGGCTTTAGCCACACCATGAACGCCTATAAAAGTGCGGTCGAAAATCGCTATCGTTTTTTCAGTTATGGCGATGCAATGTTCATTACCAAAAATCCCAATGTGAAAGGCTTAGAATAAGTGGTTTGACTTATTTTCAACCAACTCATAAAATACCTATCAAGAAGCCTGTACTAACAGGCTTTTTTATTGAACAACAACCTACGAACTGTTTATTCGTTGAGGAAAGAAAATGAAATATGAATTAGATAAAACCAGCGGCAGTGCACGTCGTGGTCGCTTGGTGTTTGAACGTCCACAAGGCACGTTCACCGTAGAAACCCCTGCTTTTATGCCAGTGGGTACTTATGGCACCGTAAAAGGCATGACACCAGAAGAAGTGCGTGCGACAGGTGCAGAAATTTTGCTTGGTAACACGTTCCATCTATGGCTTCGTCCTGGACAGGAAGTGATGCGTAAACACGGTGATTTACATGACTTTATGCAATGGCATCGTCCGATTTTGACTGACAGTGGCGGTTTCCAAGTATTTAGTTTAGGTAAATTACGCAAAATCACCGAAGAAGGCGTAAAATTCCAAAACCCAATTAACGGTGAGCGCATTTTCCTTTCGCCTGAAAAATCCATGGAAATTCAATATGATTTGGGTTCTGACATCGTGATGATTTTCGATGAATGCACGCCTTATCCTGCGACTTTCGATTATGCGAAAAAATCCATGGAAATGTCTCTTCGCTGGGCAAAACGTAGCCGTGATCGCTTTGATGAATTAGGCAATAAGAATGCCCTATTCGGTATTATTCAAGGCGGCATATTTGAAGAATTACGCAAAGTATCACTAGAAGGCTTAGTCAATATTGGCTTTGACGGTTATGCGGTGGGCGGTTTAGCGGTAGGCGAACCAAAAGAAGACATGCACCGTATTTTAGAATACATCTGCCCACAAATTCCGGCTGATAAACCTCGTTATTTAATGGGCGTGGGTAAACCAGAAGATTTAGTGGAAGGCGTACGTCGTGGCATTGATATGTTTGACTGTGTAATGCCAACCCGTAACGCACGTAACGGCCATTTATTCGTCACGGACGGCATTGTTAAAATCCGTAATGCAAAATACCGCGATGATACGAGTCCATTGGATCCAGAATGTGATTGCTACACCTGTAAAAACTACACAAAAGCGTATTTATATCATTTAGATAAATGCGGTGAAATTTTAGGTGCACGCTTAAATACCATTCACAATTTACGCTATTATCAACGTTTAATGGCGGAAATTCGTCAAGCTATCGAAGACGATCGTTTTGATGATTTTGTGGTGGAATTCTATGCTCGCATGGGCAAACCTGTTCCCCCATTACAATTAGTAGATAAATCATAATTGATGAAAGTGCGGTAGAAAAGTGATTCGTTTTTTGACTGCACTTTTTAACAAAGGAAACCTTATGCAAATCCTTGAACCTCAGCAATTTGCCACTTGGAATGAGCCGATTGATATGCTTTACGCCTGTCATAGCAAGGTGAAACGCTTTTGTAAGCAGCTCACCATTCTTCCAGGCTATTTAGAAAAGAATGGCGTGAATCAAGCCGTATTAAATGATGTGAAAACCATTTTGCAGTATTTTAATCACGCGGCGCCACTTCATCATGATGATGAAGAAAAAGATTTTTTCCCTGCTTTAATTGAAAAAGCGCCTCAAGCGAAAGAATCGGTAGATGAATTAGAACGCCAACATGTTACTTTGCATGAAAATTGGGCAAAGCTTTCGGAGCAGCTGGAAGAATTGATTGCAGAGAAACGCACTGATGTAGATGAAAGGCTGATTACGCTGTTTGTGGCGAGCTATGATAGACACATTGCCCTTGAAGAGCCGCTATTTGAGCTTGGTAAGCAATATTTATCCGCAGAACAACTCACAGCTATGGGCAAAATTATGTTTGCTCGTCGCCAAGCTTAAACCATGAAATATCAATTAAATTTGACCGCACTTTCCTGCCCGATTCCGCTTTTAACGGCGAAGAAAGCTTTGGCAAATTTAGCGCCAAATGATGAATTAGTTTTGCAATTAAATCGTCAAAGTGCGGTAGAAAATTTTGTTGTTTTTTGTGAAGAAAATCAATGTGAATTAGTGGATAAACATTGGCTTTCCGAGCAAATCTTCGAAGTTTGCTTGAAAAAAATCAATTAATCCTAAAATTCTCGTTGTTATTGCCTTCATCGGCTTTTACTGAATGCCGTTTTATGGTATTTTACGCACACTTTTAACTTTTCATTTATAAGGAAAACACAATGGAAGCACAAAGCCCAATGTCCACGTTATTTATTTTCGTGATCTTCGGTTTAATTTTTTATTTTATGATTTACCGTCCACAAGCGAAACGTAACAAAGAACACAAAAAATTAATGTCTGAATTAGCGAAAGGCACTGAAGTATTAACCGCTGGTGGTTTGATTGGTAAAATCACCAAAGTAACCGAAGGTGCTGAAATTGTTATCGCTTTAAACGATACTACTGAAATCACGATTAACCGTAACTACATCGTTTCAGTATTACCGAAAGGTTCTGTAAAATCTCTCTAATTTAAATTCCTAAAGGGAAAACTATGTTAAATCGTTACCCATTATGGAAGAATCTAATGGTGATCCTTGTGGTCGCCATTGGTGCTTTATACTCTCTTCCAAATATCTATGGTGAAGATCCTGCGGTGCAAATTTCCGGTACACGCGGACAACAAGCAGACACCACCGCATTAACTGAAGTACAAAATGTACTGAAAGAAAATAACCTTCCAACCAAATCTATCGTTCTTGAAAATGGCTCCATTCTTGCCCGTTTCACCAACACAGATGACCAACTTCTTGCCAAAGATAAAATTGCAGAAAAACTTGGCACTAACTACACCACCGCATTAAACCTTGCACCGGCAACACCGGCTTGGTTAAGCAGCATTGGTGCAAATCCAATGAAATGGGGTTTGGACTTACGTGGTGGTGTACGCTTCTTAATGGAAGTGGACATGAATTCTGCGCTTGCTAAACGTCAAGAACAGTTACAAGACACATTACGCAACGAATTACGTAAAGAAAAAATTCAGTTTACGGCGATTAAAAATGGCGACAAATTTGGTACAACGGTCACATTAGAAAACGCAGACCAAATGTCAAAAGCAGCGCGTATTATTCGTCAGTTACACCCAACATTAGACGTGTCTGACATTGGTGACAACACCTTAAACCTTGCCCTTTCAGAAGCGGCATTAACAGAATCACGTAACTTAGCCATCGAGCAAAACTTAACGATTTTACGTAAACGTGTCGCTGAATTAGGCGTAGCTGAAGCGGTTATCCAACGTCAAGGTGCAGAACGTATCGTTATCGAATTACCGGGTGTTCAAGATACGGCGCGCGCAAAAGAAATCTTAGGGGCAACCGCAACACTTGAATTCCGCATTGTGAATTCATTAGTGAACCCTGAATCGGCTGCTCGTGGTATGTTACCTTCTGACACAGAGATCAAATATGACCGTCAAGGTAGACCTGTTGCACTTTACAAACGTGCAGTATTGGGTGGTGAACACATCATCAACTCAAGTTCTGGTTTAGACCAAAACACCAGTACGCCACAAGTAAGTGTAACCTTGGACAGTGAAGGCGGCGAAATCATGTCGCAAACCACCAAGAAATACTACAAAAAACCAATGGCAACCTTGTATGTAGAATACAAAGACAACGGTAAAAAAGACGAAAATGGCAAAACCATTTTAGAGAAAAATGAAGAAGTCATTAACGTCGCAACCATTCAAGGGCGCTTTAGTTCTAACTTCCAAATTACGGGTGTAAGCAGTTCTGCAGAAGCACAAAACCTTTCTATGTTATTAAAATCAGGTGCATTAATTGCGCCAGTGCAAATTGTTGAAGAACGAACAATCGGTCCTTCTCTTGGTGCACAAAACGTAGAACAAGGTATTGATGCAAGCTTCTGGGGCTTAATTGCCGTCATAGTCTTCATGCTGATTTACTATAAAATCTTCGGTATTATCGCAAGCTTCGCCTTGGTGATTAATATCGTTTTATTAGTCGGTTTGATGTCTATCCTACCTGGTGCAACACTCACCATGCCGGGGATTGCGGGTATCGTATTAACCCTGGGGATGTCGGTGGATGCCAACGTACTTATTTTTGAGCGTATCAAAGAAGAAATTCGTAATGGTCGTCCAATCCAGCAAGCCATTAACGAAGGTTCGTGAAACTACCATTTATTACCAGGTAATTTTCCAGAAAAATGTGATAATATAGTTTTGTAACATAAATGAAATAAATTTGTAACAAAATGAAAGCGAGGACAAAACTATGTTATCAGTATCCACAATGGCACTTGCAGCAATGATCGGCTTTGCGGTAACCCTTGCATTAGGTGTAGCAATTTCAATGTTTACAGCGATTACTGGAACACGTGCTATCGTGAACTTCCTATACGGCGGTAAACGTCTTGAAAAATTATCAATTTAGGTAGGATAAGATGAGATTATTTGCAAAAGATAAAAACGGACATTTTATCCGTGAAGTGAATGGGATTAAATTGCCATTCCCTCTCACTGAATTTATGAAAGTGAGATTTGTAGGGTATGCATTTTCCGCAATTTTAATGGCGATTTCCCTCTTCTTCATTGTGACAAAAGGCTTCAACTGGGGCTTGGATTTTACCGGTGGTGTGGTATTTGATACTCACTTCTCACAACCGGCTGATTTAGAAAAAATCCGTGGCACATTAAATCAAAATGGGATTGCAAGCCCGATTGTACAAACAACGGGTTCTGTACAAGACGTGATGATTCGCTTACCGGCTGACAATAACGATTCTGCTATTGGTGATCACGTTAAAAGCATGCTCCAAACAATTGACCCTAATATTCATATTAACAGTATCGAATTCGTCGGTCCAAACGTTGGTGAAGAACTGGCTCAAGGTGCGGTTTATGCGACCCTTGCAACCCTAGCAATGATGTTAATTTACGTGGGCTCACGTTTTGAATGGCGTTTAGGTTTTGGTGGTATTGCCTCACTTGCGCATGACGTGGTGATTACACTCGGTGTATTCTCTGCATTACAAGTCGAAATGGATTTAACCTTCGTGGCGGCGATTCTTTCCGTTGTAGGTTATTCTATCAACGATAGTATCGTGGTATTCGACCGTGTTCGTGAAAACTTCCGTAAAATTCGCCGTGTAGAAACCATCGATATTATTGATATTTCCTTAACGCAAACCTTATCGAGAACCATCATGACATCTCTCACAACGCTTCTTGTTGTGATTGCCTTGTTCTTCTTTGGTGGTCCATCAATTCATAACTTCTCATTAGCGTTATTAATTGGTATCGGTTTTGGTACTTATTCATCAATCTTTATCGCGATTGCGATTGCTTATGATATCGGCCTACGCCGTGAACATATGATTCCACCAAAAGTGGATAAAGAAGTAGATGATTTACCTTAATCTATTAAACATCAGATAAAAAGAAAGCCACCATAACGGTGGCTTTTTTATTGCTAAAATTATGACATTTTATGACCGCACTTTAGTCGTTTACATCACCTAATAAAGCCGCATATTTCTTCGTTGATTCAGAGCTTTCTAAGGTAATTTTAAACGCCATTGTTAGCGGCACTGAAAGTAACATACCGACTGTACCGAGCAACCATCCCCAGAAAAGCAACGAAAAGAATACGACCAAGGTAGAAAGTCCTAAGGTTTTCCCCATCATTTTCGGTTCAATAATATTACCAATCACAATATTGGATGCAATAATACCAGCTGTCACGCCCATACCTACACCAAATCCATTCAGTAATAACGCTTGAACAATAATAGGCACTGCGGCAATAATCGAACCAATATTCGGAATGTAATTTAATAAGAAGCTTAAGGTTGCCCATAAAATCGCATATTGCACACCCGCTACGTCCAACAAAATCCACGTCGAGACGCCGGTAAGTAAACTAATCACCGTTTTCACACCAAGATAACTAATCACACCATCTAAAATACGATCGATGTGATGTTCTTCCGCGACAACATCATGTTCATTATCACTTAAAACTAAAGCAAGTTTATGCTTCATGGTTGGTGCTTCAAGCAGCATAAAAATCACCGCTAAGATCAACACAAAAACATTCGTCACCACGCCAGAAAAGTTTAATAACAAACGGCTCACAAAGTTCATGATCACACTTGGATCAAAATGCTCCATAATGGCTTCGCGAGAAATTACAATCGGCAATTTCAGTTTTTGAGCTAATGCCATGGCATCATTTATACGCTCTGAAAGCAACACTTTATATTGAGGAATTGAGCGAGTGAATTCCTGCACACTGCTGTTAATTAATCCCGCCAAGAAAAAGAATACAATTAAAATCAAGATAAACAACAAGGCAATAGCAATACCATGAGGTACTTTGCGTTGCGTCATCGCTTTAATCACTGGCGAACAAATAATGGCGATAAATAATGCCAATAAAAAAGGCACGACAATCTCCGCCGCCAATTTAATTCCCGCAAATACAATCACTAAAGCTGCCATTGCGACTAAAGTGCGGTTAAAATTTACGTTTTTTTCCACTAAATGGCTTCCTCATTTTCTTCGCCTGTACGAACACGGATCACGCGTTCTACATCATAAACAAAGATCTTCCCATCACCGATTTTCCCTGTTTGGCAAGTTTCAACAATGGTTTCAAGACATTGTTCAAGTAAATCATCCGGCACGACAATTTCCATTTTCACTTTAGGTAGAAAATCCACCATATATTCCGCACCGCGATAAAGCTCTGTATGCCCTTTTTGGCGGCCAAAACCACGGACTTCAGTCACTGTCATGCCACTGATACCAATATCAGATAAATTTTCACGCACATCATCTAATTTAAATGGCTTAATAATGGCTTCGATTTTTTTCATCTTATTTCTCCAAATTTTCGCGTCGTGCGGCTTTCGGTCGGAAGCTTGTAATCACTTCAGGCTTGGTATCAATATAAATACCATCAATTAATTGCAAACAATAAGGCACCGCACTAAAAATCCCTTTCACTAAGACCTTGCCTTGCTCATCTTTCACGCCTTCTAAAGTCTCTTTGATGGCTTTTGGCTGCCCAGGTAAGTTCAAGATTAGGCTGTTTTTACGAATCACTCCAACTTGACGAGATAAAATCGCTGTCGGCACAAAATGCAAACTCACTTGACGCATTTGCTCGCCAAATCCAGGCATTTCACGATCGGCTACCGCTAACGTAGCATCAGGTGTCACATCACGTTTTGCCGGCCCTGTACCACCTGTTGTAAGCACTAAATGACAATGGTGCTCATCCACTAATTCTTTCAGTGTTTGTTCAATTAATGGCTGCTCATCTGGAATTAATCGAGTTTCCACTTCAAAAGGATCCACCAACGCTTGTTCTAACCATTGTTGTAATTCGGGAATCCCTTGATCTTGATACACACCACTTGATGCACGGTCTGACACTGAAACCAAACCAATTTTTAAAAGTGCAGTCATTTTCTTCCTCATTTTTATACGCTATAAACAGCGTCATTCTACCCTATTTTATCTTTTACCAAAGCATAAAAAAGCCATTTAGCTTTCACTAAATGGCTTTTCATTTTACAAATTATTGTCTGGCTTGAACTTTGCCATCCACATAATCCACGGTGACCACTTTACCTGGTAATAATTGACCAGATAGAACTTGTTGAGCCAAGCTGTTTTCGATCTCTTGTTGGATTGCACGTTTTAATGGACGCGCCCCATAAATTGGGTCGTAACCGACTTCACCAATGAAATCTAATAACGCTTCGGTAAACACTAATTCGTAGCCACGAGTTTCCATACGTTTTGCTAGACGTTCTAATTGAATGCTTGCAATCGCACGGATATTGTCTTTGCCAAGTGGATGGAAAACCACCGTTTCGTCAATACGGTTGATGAATTCCGGACGGAAATGTTGGCTCACCACTGACATCACTAAGGCCTTCATTTCGCCATAGCTTTCGTCTTTGCTACCTTGAATTAAATCAGAGCCCAAGTTAGAGGTCATAATAACAACGGTGTTACGGAAGTCCACAGTACGACCTTGACCATCAGTTAAACGACCATCATCCAATACTTGTAATAAGATA
>CAJMPC010000063.1:0-9165 GCA_905215245.1 uncultured bacterium
TTACATTACGTGTAAGTGTATGTTCAGAATAAGAGCCACCATCAGCATAATGAAACATAAATGGGGGAACCTTACGTTTAGCAACTTGACGATAGTCGTTTGCGGATGAAATAATCATATTTACCTCGTTATTAATGATAATCATTATCTTCTATTGTAGGTTAAATTCATTAATAAAGGTATTAGTTTTTGAAGATTTGTAATTAGGAAATAAAAATGCACGATTTTCCATCTGAATCGTGCATTTAATTGATTTTGCTCGTGAAGAGTAAAATTACTAAAGAAGGAGAGCAGAGCCCCATTTAATAATATCAAAGAAGAATTTGTTCTGATTGGTAGCAATGCCATCTCCACTTTTCTTCAATGTGCCGTCATCATTCTTCGTTTCATCTACCATACCATTTACATATTGACCTTTTACGACATCCAAATCTTCTTTTGCCTGAGTACGCAAGATTTGACAAGCTTTAGGTTCTAATGGCTCGACATCACCGACTTCTGTACGGAATTTCTTAAATTGATAAGTCGCGTAATTCATCGATTTTTCATCTTTTTGAATCATTTTCACATAGTCTTCCCCGATGATTTTTTCTAACGGATAGAAAAAGACATATTGAGAATGAATGTAGCTATCTTCTTTTGCAAAATGTTGTTGCTGAATACGGGTTAAATTCGGGTAGATACATTGTTCAGCTTGTTTACTTGCTACAGCCCATGTTTTCGCATTGGCATCAGACAGGAGATAGTCTGCTTGTGCGAATTCAGCAGGAATAGTTGATTGTGATGAACCAAATAAACTACAAGCATTTAATAACATGATGCTACTTAAAAAAATAATTTTTTTCACTTAAATTTCCTTACTAAAGTTGGAATGGCGGAATTTTAACAATAACGACATAATTGTAAAGTCTTCAATAATTGATTTTCTTTCCCGAACTAAAAAACTTCCGCTATAATGACCGCACTTTTTACACTTATTAAAGGAAAGAACAATGCAAAATCCAAAAGATGATGTTTTATATGCACCAGTTAAGTGGGTTGATCACAGTGAAGGTTATACCGATATTCGTTTCCACAAATCAACAGACGGTATTGCAAAAATCACCATTAATCGTCCAGAAGTGCGCAATGCATTTCGTCCTCAAACAGTTAAAGAAATGATCCATGCATTTTCTAACGCTCGTTTCGATGAAAAGATCGGCGTGATTGTGTTGACTGGTGAAGGCGAAAAAGCATTCTGTTCTGGTGGTGACCAAAAAATTCGTGGTGACTACGGCGGTTACAAAGATGAAAGCGGTGTGCATCATTTAAATGTATTGGATTTCCAACGTGATATTCGTACTTGTCCAAAACCAGTAGTGGCAATGGTGGCTGGATATGCAATTGGTGGCGGTCACGTATTGCATATGTTATGTGATTTAACCATTGCAGCAGAGAATGCGATTTTTGGTCAAACTGGTCCTAAAGTAGGTTCATTTGACGGTGGATGGGGCGCAAGCTATATGGCACGCTTAGTTGGTCAGAAAAAAGCACGCGAAATTTGGTTCTTATGCCGTCAATATAATGCGCAAGA
Source organism: uncultured bacterium (assembly GCA_905215245.1). GTDB lineage: Bacteria > Pseudomonadota > Gammaproteobacteria > Enterobacterales > Pasteurellaceae > Haemophilus_D. The sequence continues at coordinate 1,574 of CAJMPC010000063.1, forward strand.
AGCATTAGATATGGGCTTAGTGAATACCGTAGTACCTTATGCAGATTTAGAAAAAGAAACTGTGCGTTGGTGCCGTGAAATGTTACGTAATAGCCCAATTGCGCTACGTTGCTTGAAAGCTGCATTGAATGCAGACTGCGATGGCCAATCTGGCTTACAAGAATTAGCGGGTAATGCAACCATGTTGTTCTATATGACTGAAGAAGGACAAGAAGGTCGTAACGCGTTCAACGAAAAACGCGCACCAGACTTCAGCAAATTTAGACGCAATCCTTAATTTGAACATAAAAGTGCGGTTAGAAATCTGTGTGTTTTTAACCGCCTTGTCGTGATATATCTCAATCCTTATTCATATTTTAGAATTATTTTATGTCCTGTGTGAAACAACATAATTATGTGATTAGCTTAACCAGAGAAACAAAACGTCGCAAACATATTGAACAAGAATTTGGTCGGCAAAATATCCTTTTTTCATTTTTTGATGCAGTGACACCAGATCGTATTGAGGATGTTGCAAAGAAATTTAATATTATTTTAGATCGCTCTTCAGAAGCTAAATTATGGGATGGGGAAATCGGTTGTGCGTTAAGTCATATCTCACTATGGAATTTAGCATTAGAAAAGAGCTTGGATTATATCAATATTTTTGAAGATGATGTTTACTTAGGCGAGAATGCAAAAGAGCTGTTAGAAGTCGATTATTTGCCTGATGATATTGATGTATTGAAGCTTGAAGCTAATGGAAGAATGGTATTTCGCACGCCTAGACCAGCAAAGTATGATAGAAAGATTTATCCCATAACATTTAAGCAATCAGGAACGGCGAGTTATACCGTGACAGCGAAAGGCGCTAAATATCTTCTCGAACAGGTGAAAAATAAACCCCTTGAAGTGGCCATTGATTCTCTTATCTTTGAGCATTTTTTGAATTTAAAGGATTATAAAGTGGTTCAGCTTTCACCAGGGATTTGTGTGCAAGATTTTGTTGTGAATCCGGATAAGCCTTTTGAAAGTAGTTTGCAAAAAGGTCGAGAGTCGGTTTGTGAAAATCAAACGAAATTTTCAGTCTTTGAAAGAATCATAAACGAATTTATGAGAGTAAAACGTAAATTATTTATGAAACAAGTGCCTTTTAAATAGAATACGTGCGGTTAAAAATCTGTGTGTTTTTAACCGCACTTTTACCATCAAGGAGAATAAGATGGAAACCAAATCATTTAATCTTTATCGTTATTCTATTCCCGTTGATAGTCAGTTAATCTTGCGTGGGCGTTTTTTAAAACGTCGAGAAGGCTTGATTGTACGTGTTGCCTGTAGCCGTGATGGATGGGGAGAAATCGCACCTTTACCAGGGTTTAGCGAAGAAACCCTTGATCAAGCGCAAGAGCAAGCACTTGAATGGCTGACGAATTGGTGTCATGCAAGCTGCGAAGCGCCAAGAGTACCCCTTGACGGTTGCTATCCTTCCGTTGCTTTCGGTATTAGCACGGCGATGGATGAGATGAAGCGTTATTTAAATGAGGAAGGCAACTATCATACTGCACCGTTGTGCTATGGCGATCCTGATGAGTTATATGCGGAACTGAATCAAATGCCCGGTGACAAAGTGGCTAAAATTAAAGTCGGTATGTATGAAGCGAATCGTGATGGTTTGATTACGGATATGTTTCTTGAAGCCATTCCTGATTTGCAATTACGTCTAGATGCGAATCGTCAATGGACCTTGGAAAAAGCTTTAAAATTTGCGGAGAAAGTAAAACCGCAACATCGATCTCGTATTCAATTTTTGGAAGAACCTTGTAAAACTCGTGAAGAAAGCCGCCAGTTTGCAGATCAAACAGGCATAAATATTGCTTGGGATGAAAGTGTGCGTGAGCCAGATTTTCTTGTAGAAAAAGAACCGCACTTAAGCGCCATTGTGATTAAACCAACATTGATTGGCTCGTTGCAAGATTGTCAAAAGCTGATTGCTCAAGCGCATAGCTTAGGCATAAAAGCGGTGATCAGCTCGAGTATTGAAAGTAGCCTTGGTTTGACGCAACTTGCTCGTATTGCAGCACAATATACACCCAATGAAATACCTGGGTTGGATACATTGAATTTGATGCAACATCAGGTATTACGAGCATGGCCGGGCTCAGATTTACCGTTAATTGATTTGAATTCAGAATTTATTACCAAAATTGCATAGAGATACGACCACCATTACATAAAAAATCGCTATAATTCGCACAAGTTAAAGGATGTGAAAATGTCAAAAAAATTCAATATTTTGCTGTTAAATGGCCCGAACTTGAATATGTTGGGCGCAAGGGAACCAAAACATTATGGTTCACTTTCATTATCTGCCATTGAAGAAAATGTGGGTAAACTTGCTGAGCAGCATGGTGTGAATTTGGAGTGTTTCCAAGCAAATAGCGAAGAAAAGTTAATTAATAAGATTCATCAAAGTTTTCAGAAAGTGGATTTTATTTTAATTAACCCGGCAGCTTATACGCATACCAGTGTAGCGTTGCGCGATGCGTTGCTTGCGGTATCAATTCCTTTTGTTGAAATTCATTTGTCTAATGTACATAAACGCGAGCCATTCCGTCATCATTCTTACTTTAGTGATGTGGCTGAAGGTGTGATTTGTGGCTTAGGTGCAAAAGGCTATGAGTTCGCTCTCCAATTTGCGTTAGATTTTTTAAATAAAAAAGCATAAAATTTCACAAAATTTACAGATTTTCGCAGAAATTTATCGCAAAGTTCATGATTTTGCGGTAATCTTGCCGACACAAAAACAGGTTTCAAAATGACCGCACTTTGGAAATCAATTCTGAAAGTGCGGTTAACAATTCATTATTATTTTTAGGAAGAACGTATGGACATTCGTAAAATCAAAAAACTGATTGAATTAGTAGAAGAATCGGGTATCACTGAATTAGAAGTGCAAGAAGAAGAAGGTACAGTACGTATTAGTCGTGCGGCACCAGCTGTTGCACCTGCTGCAATTCAATATGCAGCGGCGCCAGTCGCTCCGGTTGCGGCTCCGGCAGCAGCGCCAGCACCTGCAGCGGCAACACCTGCGGAAGCGCCTGCAGCTGAAGTGTCTGGTCACCAAGTACGCTCACCAATGGTGGGTACATTCTATCGTAGTCCAAGCCCAGAAGCGAAAGCTTTCGTGGAAGTGGGACAAACAGTCAAAGTAGGCGATGCACTTTGTATCGTTGAAGCAATGAAAATGATGAACCGTATCGAATCAGATAAAGCTGGTGTGGTTAAAGCAATCTTAGTAAATGATGGTGAAGCGGTTGAATTTGACCAACCATTAATCGTTATCGAATAATCCTTATCAATCTGAAATGGCGAGCTTTCTCGCCATTTTTTCACCCAAGTGGAAATTGTTATGTTAGAAAAAGTTGTGATTGCTAACCGTGGTGAAATTGCACTGCGTATTTTGCGTGCCTGTAAAGAATTAGGCATTAAAACTGTGGCGGTTCACTCTACCGCTGACCGTGATTTAAAACACGTATTACTTGCAGATGAAACAGTTTGTATCGGACCTGCGCCATCTGTAAAAAGTTATTTAAATATTCCTGCGATTATTGCCGCAGCAGAAGTAACCGGTGCGGATGCGATTCACCCTGGTTATGGTTTTCTTTCTGAAAACGCGGATTTTGCAGAGCAAGTTGAGCGTTCTGGTTTTATTTTTATTGGCCCAACAGCGGACGTTATTCGTTTGATGGGGGATAAAGTTTCTGCGATTAAAGCAATGAAAAAAGCAGGCGTGCCTTGCGTACCTGGTTCAGATGGCCCAGTAGGTAGCGATATCGCGAAAAATAAAGAAATTGCAAAACGTATTGGCTATCCAATTATTATCAAGGCGTCTGGCGGCGGCGGTGGTCGTGGTATGCGCGTGGTACGTAGCGAGGATGCACTTGAAGAATCTATTGCGATGACAAAAGCAGAAGCAAAAGCAGCGTTTAACAATGATATGGTTTACATGGAAAAATATTTAGAAAATCCACGCCATATTGAAATCCAAGTTTTAGCTGATACACACGGTAATGCAATCTATCTTGCTGAACGTGATTGTTCTATGCAGCGCCGTCACCAAAAAGTGGTGGAAGAAGCACCAGCACCAGGCATTACCGAAGAAGTTCGTCGTGATATCGGTTCTCGTTGTGCGAAGGCTTGTGTTGAAATTGGCTATCGTGGTGCAGGTACATTTGAATTCTTATATGAAAATGGTGAGTTCTATTTCATCGAAATGAATACTCGTATTCAAGTAGAACACCCAGTAACAGAAATGATTACTGGTGTGGATTTGGTGAAAGAACAATTGCGTATCGCGGCTGGTTTACCACTTTCTTACAAACAAGAAGATATTAAAGTGAAAGGTCATGCAATTGAATGTCGTATCAATGCAGAAGATCCAAAAACATTCTTACCATCTCCAGGTAAAGTTGCACACTTGCACTCACCAGGTGGTTTAGGCGTTCGTTGGGATTCTCATGTGTATGGCGGTTATACCGTTCCTCCACATTATGATTCCATGATCGCAAAATTAATTACATACGGTGATACTCGTGATGTCGCAATCCGTCGTATGCAAAATGCATTATCTGAGACGATCATTGACGGTATCAAAACAAATATCCCACTTCATGAACTCATTCTTGAAGATGAAAACTTCCAAAAAGGTGGCGCAAATATCCACTATTTAGAGAAGAAATTAGGAATGTATGATTAATTTATAATTTTCTAGGCAAAGGCAGAATATTTCTGCCTTTTTTGTTTGTCGTTTAATATAATTATTGACGTTAAAGTATTCTAACGGGAGTTCATAATGGATTTATCACAACGGTATAAGCTAGCGGCTAAGGAAGCTCGCTGGGCATTAGGATTAGCTATTTTTTATGTAATTGGATGGTGTATTTGTGCTTATTTACCCAAAGACTCACCTGGGCCGATAGGTTTTCCGTTATGGTTTGAATTATCCTGTATTTATTTACCCATTTTGTTTGTTGTCATTGGATATTGGATTGTCAAAATTGTCTTTTTAGATATCCCACTAGATGTTGAGTCAAAGGAGAATAAATAATGAATTTAGGTATTATTCTCCCATTAGCTATCTATTTAGTCTTCATCTTTGGCGCGGCATTATTTGCTTATGTAAAACGCAGTAAAGGTGATTTCCTTACGGAATATTATGTAGGAAATCGCTCCATGACGGGCTTTGTCCTTGCGATGACAACGGCTTCCACTTATGCCAGTGCCAGTTCTTTTGTTGGTGGACCTGGGGCAGCTTATAAATATGGGCTAGGTTGGGTATTACTCGCCATGATCCAAGTGCCGGCTGTGTGGTTAGCGTTAGGTGCATTGGGCAAAAAGTTTGCATTACTTTCTCGTGAAACCAACGCGCTTACTATCAATGATTTATTTCTCTATCGTTATAAAAATAAATATCTCGTATGGATTTCCAGTCTAGCATTGTTGCTTGCCTTCTTTGCTGCCATGGTTGTGCAATTTATTGGTGGCGCAAGATTGCTCGAAACCACGATAGGGATTCCTTATACTCATGCGTTACTTATTTTTGCCTTAACAGTTGGCATTTATACATTTATTGGTGGCTTCCGAGCGGTCGTATTAACCGATACGATTCAAGGTTCGGTAATGATTTTGGGTACAATCGTGCTATTAGTCGGTGTGGTTTACCATCTCGGTGGTGTAGAAAGTGCGGTCAATAAATTAACTGAAATTGATCCGAGTTTAGTGAGTCCTTACGGCCCGAATGAGATGCTAGATTTTCAATTTATGGCATCATTTTGGATTTTAGTTTGTTTCGGTGTGGTTGGCTTACCACATACAGCTGTGCGTTGTATGGCTTTCAAAGATAGTAAAGCCTTACATCGAGGCATGCTCATTGGTACGATTGTCCTTTCAGTCATTATGTTTGGTATGCACTTGGCAGGCGCTTTAGGACGTGCCGTTGTGCCAGATTTAACGGTGTCAGATAAAGTCATTCCAACCTTAATGTTGGAAGTGCTTCCTCCTATTGTTGCAGGGATTTTCTTAGCTGCACCGATGTCGGCGATTATGTCCACAGTTGATGCGCAACTGATTCAATCCTCCTCAATTTTTGTGAAAGACTTATATCTTGCAAGCAAACCTGAAGCAGCGAAGAATGAAAAACGAATTAGCCGTATTTCATCAGTCATCACACTTGTTTTATCGGCGTTGTTAATTCTTGCGGCACTTAATCCACCGGATATGATTATTTGGTTGAATTTGTTTGCTTTCGGAGGATTAGAAGCGGCATTTCTTTGGGTGATTGTATTAGGCATTTATTGGGATAAAGCAAATGCAACAGGGGCAATAAGCTCGATGGTGGTGGGATTAAGCAGTTTTGTATTGCTGACTCAATTTGGCATCAAATTATTGGGTTTTAATGCGATTGTTCCAGCACTTGTGTTTGGTTTGATTGCGTTCATCTTAGGCAATCAATTCGGTGCCAAAAAACAGTAAAAATGGACCGCACTTTATGATTTACCAGATCCTGGCGTTGTTTATTTGGAGTAGTGCCTTTGTTGCCGCGAAGTACACCTTTACAATGATGGATACTATTTTAATGATCCAAGCCCGTTTATTAATGGCGGCGATTATTGTGATGCCACTTTTTTTTCGTCGTTGGAAAGGTGTGTCTAAATCGATGCGAAAACAGCTTTGGTGGTTAGGTTTTTTTAATTATACCGCAACCTTTTTGCTGCAATTTATTGGTTTAAAATATACGAGCGCGGCGAGCGCAACAACCATGATTGGATTAGAGCCGTTATGTGTGATTTTTATAGGGCATTTTTTCTTTCAAGATCGTGCGAAATGGTATCATTGGGTGTGTGGGGCTTTTGCCTTTTTAGGCGTGTCCATTTTAATTCTAGGTGGGCAGGGCAATGAAGGCTCAAGTGAAATTAGTTTATTGGGTTGCTCCTTAGTAGTGGCGGCAAGTATTGTGTTTGCTTGTTGCTTGCGTTGGACGAAAAAAGTGGTGGCAACGGTTTCAGCTCAAGCCTATACATCAATTTCGATTGTGTTAGCAACCATCACCATGCTGCCATTTACTTTATTGATGACTGAAAACTGGGATATCCATTTTAACTGGCTTGGTTTCTTCGGATTGATTTATCTCGGCGTAGCGTGCAGTTGGTTTGCTTTTTGGTTATGGAATAAAGGCTTAAATTCAGTGGATGCAAAAATCTCGGGAATTTTGACCGCACTTGAACCGATTTTTGGTGTCTTTTTAGCGGTATTATTACTCAACGAAGAGGTTTCACTCGTTTCAGCGCTTGGGATTATCATTATTGTAGCTTCAACCCTAGGCGTAAGTTTATTACCGAAATGGTTACATAAAGAAATTAATTAAAAGGAAAAGAAGATGGCGTGGATTCAAATTCGCTTAAATAGTACAAATGAAAAAGCCGAGAAAATTAGCGACTTTTTAGAAGAAATTGGCTCAGTTTCGGTCACATTTATGGATAGCCAAGATACGCCGATTTTTGAACCTCTTCCAGGCGAAACGCGTTTGTGGGGAAATACAGATGTGATTGCATTGT
>CAJMPC010000064.1:0-9098 GCA_905215245.1 uncultured bacterium
CGCTCACCTAGAATAGTAGTTAATAAAAATTGAGGTACTTGAGCAAAACAAGGTCGATGTAATGCTTGACCTAATAATTGGTTAAAGGTCTTATTTTTAACTGGATGTGGTGCAGTAAAATTAAATGCCCCTTCGCAAGCGTTATGATCAAGTAAAAAGAGCAGGCCTTTTACCATATCCTCTAACGCTATCCAGCTCCAATATTGCTCACCATTCCCTAGTTTGCCACCTAATCCGAAGCGATAGAACGGAAGGATTTTTGCAAAAGCCCCACCTTTTGGAGAAAGCACTAATCCGGTTCTCACTAAACAGACTCTTGCATTGGCTTGTTGTGCTGCATTTTCCCAATCAATACAAAGCTGTGCGGTAAATTGAGTACTTGGATTTGTGTGTTCAGTGATCTGCTCGTCACCACAGTTTCCATAAATACCGGTTGCAGAACCCGAAATCAAGGTGGGAGGATTATCACTTTGATTAATAAGTTGAACGAGCTGTTGCGTTAAATTAATACGACTATTACGTAGTTTTTCTTTTTGTTGAACTGTCCATTTTTTATCGAAGATGGGCTCACCAGCAAGATTAATAACTGCATCAAAGGTATTCAAGTCTTTGAGTGCTGAAAGTGCGGTCAAAAATTGCGGTGTTTTTTCAGGAAAAATAGTTTGGGCTTTTTCAATAGAGCGAGTTAATACTGTAACACTATCGCCACGAGACAGTAGTGCCGTAACTAAGGCTTTTCCAACAAATCCAGTTCCACCGGTTACTAAGATATTCATTATAAGCTGCTTTCAAAGAGCGCTTGAATTTGTGCTAAAAGCGCTTTAATTGTTGTATTTTTGGTTGGGGTGACAAATATAGTGTCATCTCCTGCAATCGTGCCTAAAATGCCTTCAGGTTTACCAATGGAATCCAATAAGCGAGCAATCAACTGTGCGGCACCTGGAGAGGTTTTAATGACGATAACAAAATCATTGTGATCAATATCCAAAACCAGATTTTTTAATGGGCTGCTAGTGGCGGGGACGCTTAATTCACTTGGTAAGCAATACACCATTTCCATTTTCGTATTTCTTGCACGAACTGCACCAAATTTACTTAGCATGCGTGAAACTTTAGACTGGTTAATGCTTTGAAATCCTTGGTTTTTTAAGGCTTCAACAATTTCACTTTGAGAAGCAAATCGTTCTTGATTGAGCAGCTCTTTAAATGCTTTAGTTAATTGATCTGACATAGATATTCTCATATAGGGGAATTTGCATAAGAATTGCATAAAAATTCATTTTAGGCAATTAAAATAAACCTGCCATTTGAAAAGTTTGAACTAGATCTCATAATTGAATTTCTCTGTTTGTAATTTATTAATGAAAACCTTAAAATCCTACCTAGTTAGGATTAATTAATACATGAGGAGTATTTTATGAAAGTTGCAGTATTAGGCGCAGCAGGCGGCATTGGTCAAGCATTAGCCTTATTACTTAAATTACAATTACCCGCTGAAAGTGAATTAGCACTGTATGATATTGCACCAGTGACACCAGGTGTGGCTAAAGATGTGAGTCATATTCCGACAGCGGTTAAAGTAGAAGGTTTTGCAGGAGAAGATCCAACACCTGCACTTAAAGGTGCTGATGTCGTTTTAATTTCTGCAGGGGTAGCTCGTAAACCGGGCATGGATCGTTCAGATCTTTTCAATATCAATGCAGGTATCGTGCGTAACTTAATTGAACATGTTGCAAAAACTTGTCCAAAAGCTTGTGTAGGCATTATTACCAACCCTGTGAACACGACTGTTGCGATTGCTGCAGAAGTATTGAAAAAAGCGGGTGTTTACGACAAACGTAAATTATTCGGTGTCACCACTTTAGACGTATTACGTTCTGAAACATTCGTTTCTGAATTAAAAGGCTTAAATGTTTCTCGTACAAGCGTACCAGTTATTGGGGGACACTCAGGTGTGACGATTCTTCCATTACTTTCACAAGTTCAATATGCTGAATGGAAAGAAGAGGAAATTGCACCATTAACAAAACGTATCCAAAACGCAGGTACTGAAGTGGTTGAAGCAAAAGCAGGTGGCGGTTCTGCAACACTTTCTATGGCTCAAGCTGCAGCACGTTTTGCTCGTTCATTAGTGAAAGGCTTAAGTGGTGAAACTGTCGTTGAATGTACTTATGTAGAAGGTGACGGTAAATACGCACGTTTCTTCGCTCAACCTGTACGTTTAGGTAAAGAAGGTGTAGAAGAAATTTTACCAATCGGTACCTTAAGCAAATTTGAACAAGAAGCTTTAGAAGCAATGTTACCAACATTGCGTGCGGATATTGAATTAGGCGAAAAATTTATTAACGGTTAATTTAATTTTATTTCTAGTAAAGAGGAGCGGTATGCTCCTCTTTTTTTATACGCAAACGATTGAAAATAAAAAAGTGAAGAAAAATCGTGATTTAGCTCACAAATTTGAACATTGCTATTTGCAATGTAAAGGACTTTGCCGTATTCTTAAATCACTAAAAATAAGTGCTATTTTTAAATAGCCGACATCTATTTTGCTTTCCGAGTAGTGCCCCAGTGGGGCACTTTTTTTTGCCTTATTTTTAGTCGCAGCATAAAAAGTGCGGTCAAAAAACACTGGATTTTCTGACCGCACTTTTAAAATGAATGCTAAGCGAAAGAATTATTCAAACATTGCTGAAATAGATTCTTCATTACTGATACGACGAATTGCTTCAGCAAGCATAGTTGAAAGGGTAAGCACGCGTACTTTACCAAGCGCTTTCATTTCAGGTGAAAGTGGAACAGTATCAGTCACCACGATTTCATCAATCGCATCGCTCGCTAAATGTTGTACGGCTGCACCAGAGAATACGGCGTGAGTTGCGTAAGCAAATACGCGTTTTGCCCCGCGTTCTTTTAATGCTTCAGCTGCTTTACATAATGTACCACCTGTATCAATCATATCATCTACAAGGATACAATCACGATCTGCGACATCCCCGATAATATGCATAACTTGTGATACGTTTGCGCGTGGACGACGTTTGTCGATAATTGCCATTTCGGTATCGTTTAATAATTTCGCTACCGCGCGAGCACGTACCACACCGCCGATATCAGGAGAAACAACGATAGGATTGACAAGATCGGTTTTCTTCAAGATATCATCAAGTAAAACTGGTGAACCGAATACGTTATCAACTGGTACATCAAAGAAACCTTGGATTTGCTCTGCGTGTAAGTCACAAGTTAATACTCGGTCAATCCCTACTGTTGAAAGTAAATCTGCTACCACTTTTGCAGTGATTGGAACACGAGCAGAACGCACACGACGATCTTGACGAGCATAACCAAAATAAGGAACAACGGCAGTAATACGGCCGGCAGATGCACGACGTAAAGCATCAACCATTACAATCAATTCCATCAGGTTGTCATTCGTTGGCGCACAAGTGGATTGAATAATAAACACGTCTGCACCACGCACATTTTCATTAATTTGCACTTGGATTTCACCATCGCTAAAGCGTCCAACTGTGGCATCGCCTAATGAAATGTAAAGACGTTCAGAAATCTTTTTCGCTAGCTCAGGCGTAGCATTTCCAGCAAAGAGTTTAATGTCTGGCATTTTATATAACCTCAGGTTGAGTGTAGATAGATTGGTTGGTCGAGAGTTGTTTCAACATCGCATGTAATGGTGAAACGTTTAATCCTTTAGCAACAAAGCCGAAAAATTCCTTCGGTTTTTGTTGGAAAACAGCTTGTGCTGGTTTTTCATCATCAAATTCAGCAAAAACACAAGCCCCGGTTCCGGTTAATCTGGCTGGTGCATATTGTAGCAACCATAGTAGGGCTTTTTCAACTTCAGGATATTGAGTTCGCACGACTTTTTCGCAATCGTTTGCAAACGGTTGATTCAAAAGTTCGGCAAGGGATCTTTTTTCTGTATTGCGTGGTAAATCGGGAGCGCTAAAAACTACTGCAGTAGAAATCGCAGTTTCAGGTTTTAGTACCACATAATATTTTTCTTGTGGTTCGCAGTATTGAATTTTTTCACCCACACCTTCTGCAAAAGCGGCTTGGCCATGAACAAAGATAGGCACATCAGCCCCAAGTTTTAGCCCAAGTTCGGCAAGTTCATCAATGGATAAATGGGTTTGCCATAAATAGTTTAAAGCAAGCAGAGTCGTTGCGGCATTGGATGAGCCACCGCCAATCCCACCGCCCATTGGAAGAATTTTATCTAAATGAATTGTTGCGCCGAGCATACAGCCTGTTTTTTCTTGTAGGAGCGTGGCTGCACGATAGATTAAGTTTTGCTCTAGAGGTAAGCCTGGAATTTCTGGTGTAATATGGATTTGTTTATCTTGGCGAATATCAATGGTGAGCCAATCGCCGAAATCAAGAAATTGGAAAAGAGTTTGTAATTCGTGGTAGCCGTTTGGCAGTTTACCGTTTATATAGAGAAATAAATTGAGTTTTGCGGGGCTTGGAAAGCGGTTAGGCTTTCCAAGAGAAGTTGAAAGTGCGGTCGAAAAGTGATGTGTTTTCATTAGAACGCCCATTCATCCACACGAATTTTTAGGGTTTGCGATGTGCTTTTGTTCTTTAACAGAATATTTTCAGGCATCGAATTATCGGCATGATAACTTAAGTAATCGGCTGTCCACATCGAGCCATCAAGTGGGTAGCTAAATTCGGATAAAAGATGATTCGTTCCAACTTGGTAATCTGCGTTATCTGCTGGCTGACCTTTTAACCAATAAGATAAATGCTCTAATGGCACATCCATTCCGATGATTTCACGTAACAATAATTTGGCATTTTTATCAGATTGTTGGTTGCCTTTATTATCTGAAATCGTCATACCGTTTGGATGCATTTCCATAGTTAGCGTTGTTTTGCTAATCAGAGAATAAAGTTTTAACTTATAGGCTTTCGGGTTTTGATATTGCCATTCAAAGCGACTAGAAAAACGCTCTTGTGGACTGATGTAACCAATTTGTCCTTTTGTGCTATAAGATTGAATTTGTTTGATTTTTTTGAGGTGCTGTTGCCACGTAATATCGTTCTTATCGATATGTTGAACATCTGTTGGGCGTTCTGAATCAAGGGTACAAGCAGACAAGATCACACTTGCAAATACAGGTGCGAGAAGAGATTTTAATAATTTCATAACAAAATATTTACTAAAAAATTGCACATATTGTAAGGGTTAGTTTACTTTTAGTAAAGCTGGATTAAGCATTTAAGCGAGTTTTCTCGGCTTTCACTGCGGCAATTCTTCGACGGGTTAATTCATCTCGAATACCTTGCTTTTCAAAACCATCGGAAATCACTTGTTGCACATCAACGGCTAGAGCAGCTTGATAAAGTGTTTTGAGGTAATCAATTTGCGGATATTCTTTATTTTCAAAGCCAGTTCGTCCGCGAGTATCAGATAAACATACCAATAAAAATTCCTCAAATCGCTGAGGTTTGCGCCAAACATCAAAAGTATTAAAGAGTTTCACTACCGTTTCTGGGCGAAGTTCTAATGCTTTGTGTACATGCGTGTGATATTCGCAAGTTAATTCGCCTAATTCTTGAAGATAATCAGGGACTCTAAGGCGTTTGCATAATGAACGAGTCGGTTTAATTCCCGCTTTTTCATGTCCATGATGACTAGGCCATATTTCTTTTGGGGTAAGGGCTTTTCCAAGATCATGACAAATCGCAGCAAAACGGACCGCACTTTTATTCAAATTGCTATTTTCTGTAAGCTTAACGGCTTGTTGCAATACGAGCATGGTATGAATAAAGCTGTCAATTTCAGGATGGTATTTGACCGGGTTCGATACACCGTCTAAGGCGGCAATTTCAGGGAAAAGTATTTTGAGTGCGCCGACTTGATGTAGCGTTTCAAAATAAATTTCAGGATGCGGTTCGTTTAATGCTTTTTCTGTTTCCATCCAAACTCGCTCAGCCGTTAGGTGGGTGAGTTCACCTTGTTCAGTAAGTTCAGCCATTAATTTAAGGGTTTCTTCGGCAATTGAGAAACCTAAATGATGAAAGCGAGCAGCAAAGCGCGCAACACGTAATACACGAAGTGGATCTTCAGCAAAAGCGGGGGAAATATGGCGTAAAATACGTTGGTGGATATCTTCTACGCCATGATAAGGATCGTGCAGCTTGCCATCTTTGTCTTGGGCAATGGCATTAATGGTGAGATCTCGACGAATTAAATCTTGTTCAAGCGTAATATCATCTGAAAAATCACAAATAAATCCAGTGTAGCCTTTACCTGATTTTCGTTCTGTACGGGCAAGCGCGTATTCTTCATGGCTTTCAGGATTAAGAAAAACAGGGAAGTCTTTGCCAACTTGTTGGTAACCTTGAGCCAGCAACATTTCTGGTGTGGCTCCCACGACAACCCAGTCACGATCTTTAATCGGTAAACCTAAAAGTTGATCACGTACAGCACCGCCGACAAGATAAATTTCCATTTTGCTCTCCCGTCAAAATATAAAGAAAAGGTAGGCAAATGCCTACCTCAATGATGAATCATTACCAGCTATCACGGCGTTTACGTCTAGGTAAAATGTGAGGTAATACTAGACCAATTAACAAACCTACGCCCAACACAGAACCACCATAAATAAACCATTGAATTGCAATTTCACGTTTATTGGCATCAAGCATGGCTTCTAAATCACGATTTTTATTTTTCGTCATTTCTAATTCACGTTTAAGTTGTGAATTTTGTTCAAGCAATTCACTGCTTTGTTGTTCAGCTTGTTTGCTACGGCGTTGAATTTCGTTTGTGCGTTGTTGCCAATCTGAATCGACACGATTCAGCTTTAACGTTAATTCTTGTACCTGTGCTTTTAATTTTGGATTTTCTTCACGGCTACTTGGTGTAGAGCTTAGTTCAGAGGTTAAAATCCAAGCTTCACGATTTTTATTATCACGAATTAGGGTGTATTTTCCTTCTTGTCCTAAGACTGTTACCGCTTCGCCAGATTGGATTGCACCTGCGATCTTAAACTGATCGCCTGCACCTTTGCGTAAATAGGTGTTCAGATTTTCTGTCACATATTGCGTTTCAGCTTGCACAGTTCCAATGGTCGAGCCCAATAAAATACAAGAAAATAAAAGTTTACTCACTTTTGACATAATACTTCCTAGATTCGTGAAGAAAGTGCGGTCAAAAAATACAATGAAAAACAAACCGCATTTATAATAATTATACTAGTGGAAAACCGCGCGAAGGATGTAGAAAATCACAATCGCAAAGAATGCACCAGCAGGTAACGTCACAACCCATGAACTAATGATGTTACGGATAACCGTCAAGTTAAGCGCCGCAATACCACGTGCGAAACCGATACCTAAGATTGCACCCACTAAAGTTTGTGTGGTAGAGATTGGTAAACCTGTACCAGATGCCACAACAACAGTCATCGCCGTTGCAAATTGTGCAGCAAAACCACGACTTGGGGTTAAATCTGTAATTCCTGACCCTACGGTTGCCATCACTTTTTGTCCCATTGCGATAAGACCAACAGCGATACCTAATGCACCTAAAGGTAAAATCCACCAAGCTAAATCACCACCACTCAGGATTTTCCCGCCATTTTGCACGATTGATACCACAGAAGAAAGCGGACCAATTGCATTGGCTACGTCATTAGAACCATGTGCGAACGCCATAGCACAAGCGGTTAAAAGCATTAAGATACTAAAAATCTTTTCTACTGATCCGAACGATCCTTTTCTTGCTTTTGCTGTAAATGTTTTGCTGCGGAAGTAGAAATGGCAGAAAATCATACCAACAACACTGATAAGCAATGAAATAATGAGCGTTTCATTGTTGGAAAGATTTAAACCAACGTGTTTTAAACCTTTTGCCATGGTAACGATACAAAGTACGAATACGGTAATCGCCATGTAGTAAGGCCCGTATTTTTGTGCATTTTTCAGCGGTTCTTCTGTATCGAAAATGAGTTTCTGGATACTTGCAAAGATGGTATAAGCTAAAAGTCCTGCGATCACTGGGGTGATAAACCAGCTTCCAACGATCCCACCGATAGTAGACCAGTCAACAGAACTTGGACCAATCGTAATACAAGCAAAACCAATTAAAGCCCCAATGATGGTGTGAGTACCAGAAACAGGCCAACCCATTTTAGTGGCGATAAATAACCAAGCTCCTGATGAAAAGAGAGCAGAAAGCATTCCCAATGCCAATACGTCTGGCATTTCGACAAATTGAGTGGGGTCGATCACACCACTTTTGATGGTTTCTGTTACTTCACCACCGGCTAAATAAGCCCCGGCAGATTCAAAAATAAGGGCAATAATAATTGCTTGTTTGGCTGTAATGGTACCAGAACCAACCGAGGTACCCATTGAGTTTGATACGTCGTTGGCACCAATACCAAATGCCATAAAAAAACCGAATACCGCGGTAATTAAGACTAACCACGAACCGTATGCATTAATAATTTCCATAGTGATTTCCTATGTTGTAGTTAATGTCGTCAAAACTAGGAACGGGCTAGCATTAATTCAATGCGAGATCCTACACGTTGAGCTTGATCGGCTAATACGCCCACCCATTCGATGATTTTGTATAAGAACATCACATCGATAGGGTTATAACGACTTTCAATCGTGTAGAGCATTTTGCGTAATTTAATTTGCATTTGATCCGTATCATCTTCAATGCTGTCTAGCTCTTGAATCATATGGTTCACTAACTTTAATTCACGGCCTTTAAAACCGGTTTCAAGTAGTTTATCCATTTCTTCAATCACTAAATGAGCTTGATGAATAGAATCTAAACTACGTTGAACATAATGCAAAAATTCTTCCTGCATTTCTTCAGGAATACCAAATTGGCGACCAATCATGCGGCCAGCAATATCTTTAGCATAGTTAGCTAATTTGTCTTGTTGGGTGACTAATTCGAGTAAATCGGTACGATCAATGGGTAAAAATAAACCGCGAGGCAATTTCAAACGGATTTCGCGTTTTAGACTATCTGCTTCACGTTCACATTGAGAAATGTCTAGACGTGTTTTTTCTGCATCATCCCATTGTTTTAAAAAGGTTTGTTGGAA
>CAJMPC010000065.1:0-9087 GCA_905215245.1 uncultured bacterium
TGCAGTTGGACATGTGAAAAGTGCGGTCAAAATTGGAGACGATTTTTCTTTCCGCACACATTTTCTACAGAATAGCCTCAAGCAGACGGAAGGGCTTTCTTTGCAAGGCTTGCTTATTGCATTGGCATTTGGCGAGCGAGCTTGGCTGGATGATAAAACGTGGCTGATTTACCAACAAACGAATACAGCACATTTAATTGCCATTTCAGGACTCCATATCGGTTTAGCAATGGGGATAGGCTTTTTCTTTGCTCGATTATTGCAACTATCACTGCCTACACGCTTTATTTCACCCTGGATTCCGCTTTGCTTTGGTGTGTTGATTGCCTTAGGTTACGCCTATTTAGCCGGATTTAGTTTACCGACCTTTCGTGCAATGATGGCATTGCTTTTTATTGCAATCCTTCAATTTTCGCGACGATATTACACGCCTTCGAAAATGCTTTGTTTGGTCGTGGCATTTCTGCTTTTTTGTGATCCACTTATGCCACTTTCGGTCAGCTTTTGGCTTTCAGTTGGTGCTGTTACCTGTTTGATTGTATGGTACCGATATGTTCCCTTATCAATAATAGAGTGGCAACATAAAAAATTATCCAGCAAAGTGCGGTGGATTTTTGGTTTATTTCATTTGCAGTTAGGGCTGCTAATTTTATTCACGCCCATTCAGCTTTTCTTTTTTAATGGTTTGGCATTAAATGGGTTCTTAGCAAATTTAATTGCTGTGCCCTTGTATAGTTTCTTACTTGTGCCATTGATTCTCTTTGCTGTATTAACCCATGGTGCATTTTCTTCTTGGCATCTTTCAAATACGATTGCTCAAGGTATTACGCAATTTCTCAGTGTTTTCCAAGGCGCGTATGTTCCGATTTCGATTAATTTATCCCTCATTCTGACCGCACTTTTAAGCCTTGTTTTTGGCGGAGTGTTATATGGATTGTATTTTGCATCTCAAGGGAAAACAAAAAATACACTGTTAAAATCGAGTCGATTTTTCACGTTAAATCATACAAAAATCTTATCAGCAAAAGATTATAAACAAGCTCTATTGGGCGTAATTCTTATTTTTAGTATGTGTATGAGTACGCTAGGATATCGATATTTCACGAAACCCAAATGGCAGTTAGATACGTTAGATGTGGGACAAGGTTTAGCAACGTTAATTGTGAAAGAGGGGAAAGGTGTATTGTATGACACTGGCCCCGCTTGGCAGAGTGGAATAGGTAGCTCTTCTATGGTGGAATTGGAAATATTGCCTTATCTTCAACGAGAAGGCATTGAACTTGAAACCTTGATTTTAAGCCATGATGATAATGATCATTCGGGCGGCGCCAAAGCGATTTTAGCCGCATATCCAGAAGTTGAACTAATCACACCTTCTCGTAAAAACTATGGCGAAACGCACCGCACTTTTTGTCTTCAGGGGAAAGAATGGCAGTGGCGAGGGCTTGATTTTAAAGTTCTTTCACCAATGCAAATAACAGATAGGGCGGAGAATCCTCAATCTTGCGTGATTGTATGCACGGATGGACAGTACCAGATTCTTTTAACCGGTGATGCTGATGTGGCAACAGAAAGATCTTTTGCTGAAAACCTCGGCAAAATTAATGTGTTGCAGGTGGGGCATCATGGTAGTAAAACTTCAACAGGCGAGATTTTACTGACACAGACAAAACCGGATATAGCCTTAATTTCAAGTGGACGATGGAATGCGTGGAATTTTCCTCATCCAACCGTGATTGAACGATTAAATCGTTATCAAAGTGCGGTCGAAAATACGGCTATTTCAGGTCATATAAGGTTAAATTTTACTGAAAAAGGCATTGAAATTGAAAAGGCGAGAGGGGATTTTTCACCTTGGTTTGCCCGTGTAATTGGATTATCCCCGAAATAACAGGTACAATGCAGCCAATTTTTATTAAGACAATGTGATGCAAGAACAAACTATGCAAGATAAAGATTTTTCAACCTCGCAAACTTTTAAGCGTTTATGGCCGATGATTTCACCATTTAAATCAGGCTTATTAGTCGCCGCTTTTGCTTTAATTTTTAATGCTTTGGCAGATTCAGGTTTGATTTATATGCTTAAGCCTTTGCTTGATGATGGTTTCGGAAAAGCCGATCATTCTTTCTTGAAAATGATGGCGTTTGTTGTAGTTGGCATGATTATATTGCGTGGTGTGACTAACTTTATTTCCAGCTATTGCTTGGCTTGGGTATCTGGCAAAGTGGTGATGATTATGCGCCGCCGTTTGTTTAAACATTTAATGTTTATGCCAGTGAGCTTCTTTGATCGTAATTCAACAGGCAAATTGCTTTCTCGTATTACTTACGATTCAGAAATGATTGCCAATTCTTCCTCTAATTCATTAGTGACCATTGTACGTGAGGGGGCCTATTTAATTTCATTGCTCGTGGTGATGTTTTACACCAGTTGGGAACTGACCTTGGTTCTTTTCGTCATCGGGCCAATTATTGCAGTGCTTATTCGCTTTGTATCGAAGATCTTCCGTAAGCTTAGTAAAAACATGCAAGATTCTATGGGGGAATTAACCTCTGCGACGGAACAAATGCTAAAAGGGCATAAAGTGGTGCTTTCTTTTGGTGGTCAGTTAGTGGAAGAAGAGCGTTTCGATAAAGTGAGTAACGATATGCGTCGTAAAGGCATGAAAATGGTGACAGCAGATGCCATTTCAGATCCTGTAGTGCAAGTGATTGCTTCTTTGGCGTTAGCGGCAGTGCTTTATTTGGCAACTACACCATTAATTGCAGAGCATAATTTAACGGCAGGTTCTTTCACTGTCGTCTTTTCTTCCATGTTAGCGATGATGCGTCCGTTAAAATCCTTGACGAATGTAAACTCACAATTCCAACGAGGCATGGCAGCTTGTCAGACATTATTTTCTATCTTAGATTTAGAGACTGAAAAAGATAATGGCACATATAAAGCAGAACCTGCAAAAGGTGATTTAGAATTTAAAAATGTGAGTTTTGCTTATGAGGGTAAAGAAGAGAAAGCCTTAAATAATATCTCTTTTTATGTGCCTGCAGGCAAAAGTGTGGCATTAGTGGGACGTTCAGGTTCGGGGAAATCAACGATTGCTAATTTAGTGACGCGTTTCTACGATATTGATGAAGGTGAGATTTTATTAGATGGCGTGAGAATTCAAGATTATCGTTTATCTAATTTACGTGAGAATTGCTCTGTTGTTTCTCAACAAGTGCATTTATTTAACGATACGATTGCCAATAATATCGCCTATGCGGCAGAAGATAAATACAGCCGTGAGCAAATTATTGAAGCAGCAAAAGCGGCTTATGCCCTAGAGTTTATCGAGAAACTTCCACAAGGTTTTGATACCGTTATTGGTGAAAATGGGGCGAGTCTTTCTGGTGGTCAACGTCAGCGTTTAGCCATTGCTCGTGCGCTATTGCGTAATTCACCACTCTTAATTTTAGATGAAGCGACTTCTGCACTCGATACCGAATCTGAACGTGCGATTCAGTCTGCATTAGAAGAGCTGAAAAAAGATCGTACAGTATTGGTGATTGCGCATCGTTTATCAACCATTGAAAATGCCGATGAAATCTTAGTCATTGAACACGGTGAAATTAAAGAACGTGGTACGCATCAAGATTTATTAGCGCTTGATGGTGCGTATAAACAACTACACAGTATGCAGTTTAGCGGATAAAATAATAAGGGCGAACCAATGTGTTCGCCCAAAATCAATATAGGATAAATGAAATGCCTTTTTGGTACTCTAATTCAAAGCTTGCTTGGTTGCTTCTTCCTTTTTCACTGCTATTTTGGTTGATTAGCCAAATTCGCCGAGCATTATTTTCCCTGAATATCTTATCCTCTTATAAATCTCCGAAACCGGTCATTATTGTCGGCAATCTTTCTGTCGGTGGAAATGGTAAAACCCCTGTCGTTGTCTGGTTAGTTGAAGAGTTACAAAAACAAGGATTACGTGTAGGCGTGATTTCTCGTGGCTATGGTAGCCAATCTAAAACCTATCCTTTACTTGTTACACCAGAAACAGATCCCGTTCAAGGTGGCGATGAACCCGTTTTAATCGCCAAAAGAACAGGTGTGCCTGTGTTGATTTCACCGAATCGTCAACAAGCTATCGAATTACTCTTGAAAACACAGGATTGCGATCTGATTATTTCGGATGATGGATTACAACATTATAAGTTGCAACGTGATATTGAAATTGTCGTAATGGACGCAGAGCGAGCTTTAGGGAACGGCTTTGTATTGCCTGCAGGCCCTTTGCGTGAATTGCCAAGTCGTTTAAAAAATGTGGACTTTGTGATTACCAATGGTGGAAAAAATGCTTATTCAGATGCGGTTATGACGTTAGTTCCTCACTATGCGATTAATTTAGTGACGGCTGAAAAACGCTTGTTAAGTGAATTTACTCAAGGTTCAGCCATCGCGGGAATTGGTAACCCACAACGTTTTTTCACGATGTTGGAAAATTTAAATATTCGTTTAGAAAATACGAAAGCTTTTCAAGATCATCAACATTTTGAGCCGCAATTATTAGAAAAACTCGCTGAAAACCAACCGCTCTTTATGACCGAAAAGGACGCAGTAAAATGCCAAGCTTTTGCTAAAGAGAATTGGTGGTATGTTCCAGTTGATGCGGAGATTGTTGAGGCTGAAAAGCAAGGCCAAAAACTTCCACAATTGTGGGAAAAAATTCGTCATTTGGTTTAACTTATTCGAGTGAAATATGCGTGAGAAACTTAATCCTCGATTATTAGAAGTGATTGCTTGCCCACGATGTTTGGCAAGATTGAAATACGATCAAGAAAATCAACGGCTCATTTGCCCTTTTGAGCAAGTGGCGTATCCTATTGAAAACGGCGTGCCGGTTTTGTTGGCAGAAAAAGCCGAAACATTAAAAGAATAAGGAATACTTATGTCATTTACAGTTATTATCCCTGCTCGTTTTGCATCGAGCCGCTTACCAGGCAAACCTTTAGCAGATATTGCCGGTAAACCCATGATTCAACATGTTTTTGAGAAAGCTCAACAATCAGGCGCGAGCCGAGTCATTATTGCCACAGATAACGAACAAGTTGAAAAGGCAGCAAAAGCTTTTGGGGCAGAAGTGTGTATGACATCAGAAGCACATAATTCTGGTACTGAGCGTTTAGCGGAAGTGGTAAGTAAGCTTGGTATTGCTGATGATGAAATTATTGTAAACATCCAAGGGGATGAGCCGTTAATTCCACCCGTTATTGTGAGTCAAGTGGCAGAGAATTTAGCGAAGTTTAACGTGAATATGGCGACACTTGCGGTAAAAATTCACGAAGCGGAAGAGTTATTTAACCCAAATGCTGTGAAAGTTGTTACGGATAAAGATGGCTACGTTTTATATTTCTCTCGTTCAGTGATTCCTTACGATCGTGATCAATTTATGCAATTAGCGGATACCTCAAAGGCTCAAATAGCTGATGCGTATCTTCGTCATATTGGTATTTATGCTTACCGTGCAGGCTTTATTAAACAATATGTGCAATGGGCACCAACACAATTAGAAAACTTAGAGAAATTAGAGCAACTCCGTGTATTGTGGTACGGTGAGCGTATCCATGTGGAATTGGCGAAAGAAGTCCCTGCTGTTGGTGTGGATACAGCAGAAGATTTAGAAAAAGTGCGGTCAATTTTGGCGTAGTTTTTACTGATGTTTGATTCTAAAAAGTTTCTCTCTGACGTTTCTCATGAACCTGGCGTTTATCGTATGTACGACGATAAAGATCAGGTTATTTATGTGGGCAAAGCGAAAGATCTTAAAAAGCGCCTTTCCAGCTACTTCCGAAAAAACTTAAGCAGCAAAAAAACAGAAGCATTGGTGTCGTCAATTCATCATATTGATACGACGATTACTTCTTCTGAAACAGAAGCATTATTGCTTGAGCATAATTTCATTAAGCTTTATCAACCTCGTTATAATGTGTTATTGCGAGATGATAAATCCTATCCTTTTATTTTATTGACGAAAGAACGTCATCCTCGTATTACTTCTTATCGTGGAACGAAAAAAATAGCGGGCGAATATTTCGGGCCTTATCCTCATGCGGGTGCAGTGCGTGAAACCTTATCATTAATGCAAAAACTATTCCCTGTTCGTCAATGTGAAAATTCGGTTTATAACAATCGTTCCCGCCCTTGTTTGCAATATCAAATCGGGCGTTGCTCAGCACCTTGTGTGCCAGGTTATGTGACTGATGAGGAATATAACCAACAAGTTGAATTAGCACGACTATTTTTACAAGGAAAAGATCAGCAAGTATTAGATTACCTCATCGGCAAAATGGAGCAGGCGAGCCGAGATTTAGATTTTGAAGGTGCGGCACGTTATCGAGATCAAATTCAAGCGGTTCGTGCAGTTATCGAAAAACAATTCGTATCCAATGAGCGTTTAGATGACATGGATATTATGTCTATTGCGTATCAGCACGGTTTAGCTTGTGTTCAGGTAATGTTTATTCGTCAAGGCAAAGTATTGGGCAACCGCAGTTATTTTCCGAAAGTACCCGCTAATACCGATTTATCTGAACTCACAGCCACTTTTGTTGGGCAGTTTTATTTGCAAGGTCATCAGGGCAGAAGTATTCCTAATAGTATTATTGTGGATCATAAACTAGATGAAAAAGCCGAGCTTGAGGCCTTATTAACTGAACAAGCCGGTCGAAAAGTGGTGATACAAGAATCCGCTAAAGGCGATAAAGGTAAATATCTACAACTAGCGCAAATTAATGCCAAAGCAGCTTTGGCAACTCAGCTCAAACAATCCTCTCGAATGCACGAACGTTATCAAGCGCTTTGTGAATTGCTCGATATGCCTGAAATTAAACGTATGGAATGTTTTGATATTAGCCATACGATGGGAAATCAAACCGTGGCATCTTGCGTGGTATTTAATCAAGAAGGCCCACTGAAATCAGATTATCGCCGTTTTAATATTGAAGGCATTACAGGTGGTGATGATTATGCCGCGATGGAGCAAGCTTTAAAGAAACGTTACGATCGCGATCTTGATGAAGATAAAATTCCCGATATTATTTTTATTGATGGTGGTAAAGGGCAGCTTAATCGTGCCTTAGAGGTTTTTCATCACCTCAACGTAAAATGGGATAAAAATCGACCGCACTTAATTGGTGTGGCAAAAGGTGTGGATCGTCGAGCAGGACAAGAGGTGTTGATTATCAGCAAACAAGATCGTGAAATCCATTTGCCGGATGATAGCCTTGCGCTGCATTTAATCCAACATATTCGAGATGAAAGCCATAATCATGCGATTAGTGGTCATCGTCAAAAACGCCAAAAAGCCTTTACCCAAAGTGGATTGGAAACCATTGAAGGAGTAGGCGCTAAACGACGTCAAGCCTTGTTGAAATATTTAGGTGGATTGCAAGGTGTCAAAAATGCCACATTGGATGAGATCGCCTCAGTACCCGGTATTTCTAAAGCCTTAGCAGAAAAGATTTTCGAGACCTTAAAAAGTTAGGAAAAATCTTGATTTTCTAGGCAAACTGTCTATTATTTCAACCTTTCGGATTTTATATAGGAACATATTATGTTTGAATGGCTTGTTGATCCTGAAGCATGGATTTCTCTTGCTACGTTAACCGCATTAGAAATTGTTTTAGGGATTGATAACATTATTTTTATTAGTATTTTAGTGGGACGTTTACCGGCGAATCAACGCCAATCTGGTCGTATTATCGGTCTTGGGTTAGCGATGATTACCCGTATTTTACTTCTTGTTTCCCTTTCTTGGATGATGAAATTAACTGAGCCGTTATTCACTGTAGTCGGTCAGGAGATTTCAGGCCGCGATTTGATTTTATTCCTTGGGGGCTTATTCCTAATAGTGAAAAGTACAGGCGAAATTAAAGAAGCGATGCATCCTGAAGCACATCATGAAGAAGAGAATAACAAGAAGAAAGTCAGTTACTTGGGCGTGTTAATCCAAATTGCAATTTTAGATATTGTGTTTTCTTTAGACTCTGTGATCACAGCAGTAGGGATGGCAAATCACCTTCCTGTGATGATCTTAGCAATTATGATTGCAGTAGGTGTGATGATGTTTGCGGCGAAACCAATTGGTGATTTTGTTGATACCCACCCAACATTGAAGATTTTAGCCTTAGCATTCCTAATTTTAGTTGGAGTAAGTTTAATTGCCGAAAGCTTGGATATTCATATTCCAAAAGGCTACATTTACTTTGCAATGGGCTTCTCAGCAGTAGTTGAAATGCTCAACATAAAGATGCGAAAATCACTTGGTCATTAAATTATATAAAAAGGCGGAACAATATGTTCCGCCTTTTTTAGTCATTATAGAATACCCCTTTCCCATATAAATACAGGGTTACGTGTTCTCCAATTTGGTAATTATTAATGAGATCTTCATTAAGATTAAATTCATAACCGCCTACATCAATACAAAGATTAATGGCGCATCCTCTTGATTCAATCCGTTTAATCTCACCTTTAAAAGACGCAGTCGGATCTTGGATTTTTTTCGCAAGAGAGAATTGCTCAGGGCGGAATAACACTTTCCCTTGTGTATGGCCATTTCCTTTATTTTCGACGGTAATTTCACCTAATTGACAGGTCGCAATACCATCGTTTTTTAATGTTGCAGGGAAAATAATACTTTCTCCGATAAATGTTGCGATGGATAAATGTTGTGGTGACCAATAGAGCGTTTTAGGTGTCGCAATTTGGAGGATTCTTCCTTCTTGAATCACCGCAATTTTATCTGCATAACAGAGTGCTTCATCACGATCATGGGTCACGAATACGGCAGAGGAACCACTTTCTCTTAATACTTGTAACATATCGTAACGAATTTGATTTCTTAGATGCTCATCTAATGCACTGAATGGCTCATCAAACAGGATGAGTTCAGGGCTTGGTGCAAGTGCTCGAGCAAGTGCGACACGTTGCTGTTGACCACCAGAAAGCTGATGGGGGAAACGGTCAGCTAAGCTGCTAATGCCCGTCAGTTTCATCACTTCTTCGATGCGTTGTTTTTCCTCTTCTGTTTTTCCCTTGCCATC
>CAJMPC010000066.1:0-8890 GCA_905215245.1 uncultured bacterium
CATCAAAGTGATTCATATTTTGATGATGTTAGTTGAATTTGAGATGGCGAAAGAGGCCTAATTCGTCATAAGTGCGGTTTAAAATTCAATGATTTAAAGATCCCAAAAAGTTTTTTGGGATTTTTTTATAAAAACGCTTGCATAATTAATCATCAAAAAGTAATATTTATTCATTCTTACGAATCAATCAAGGATAGCAGTAAACTTAAAATGGCGATTAGTGTTAAAAATTTGAATTTCTTTTATGGTTCATCACAGGCATTGTTTGATATTAATCTTGATGCACAAGAAGGCGATACCGTGGTGTTACTTGGACCAAGTGGTGCAGGAAAAAGTACGTTAATCCGTACGCTAAATTTGTTAGAAGTACCAACCTCTGGCGAATTGCATATTGCGAATAATCATTTTGATTTATCTAAAGCGAATAATAATCCGAAAGCCATTCGTCAACTTCGTCAAGATGTCGGCATGGTATTTCAACAATACAATCTTTGGCCGCATTTGACGGTAATTGAAAACCTGATTGAAGCGCCCCAAAAAGTATTAGGCATTAGCGAAGAAGAAGCGAAAAAAGATGCATTAGAACTTTTAAAACGTTTACGTTTGGAAGAGCATGCCGATCGTTTCCCTCTTCACTTATCAGGTGGTCAGCAACAACGTGTAGCCATTGCTCGAGCATTAATGATGAAACCACAAGTGTTGTTGTTTGATGAACCAACGGCAGCACTGGATCCTGAGATTACAGCTCAAGTGGTTGATATCATTAAAGAACTTCAACAAACGGGTATTACTCAGGTGATTGTGACCCACGAAGTGAACGTGGCACAAAAAGTGGCGACAAAGGTCGTTTATATGGAACAAGGTAAGATTATTGAAATGGGCAGTGCAGATTGCTTTGATAATCCAAAAACCGAACAATTTAAACAATATCTTTCACACTCAGAATAAGGAAACACAACATGAAAAAATTACTTTTAAGCGCAATGTTAATGGGCTCAGCTTTTGCTGCGAATGCACAAGAAATCACTTTTGCGATGGAGCCGAGCTATCCACCATTTGAAACAACAAATGAAAAAGGCGAAATCATTGGTTTTGATGTGGATGTTGCGAATGCAATTTGTAAGGAAATCCAAGCAACTTGTCACTTCAAAAGCCAAGCTTTTGATGCCTTGATTCCAAGCTTAAAATCTAAACGTTTTGATGCAGCGATTTCAGCTATTGATATTACCGAAGCACGTGCAAAACAAGTGGCATTCTCTAATGCTTACTATGATAGTTCAGCAAGCTATGTTGCGTTAAAAGGCAAAGCGGATTTAGCTTCAGCAAAAACGGTTGGTGTTCAAAACGGAACAACATTCCAACAATATACCGCAGCAGAAACCAAGCAATATAATGCAAAATCTTATGCAAGCTTACAAGATGCGATCTTAGACTTAAAAAATGGTCGTATTGATATCATCTTCGGTGATACCGCCGTATTGTCTGATATGATTTCTAAAGAGCCTGAAATTCAATTTGTTGGCGAGAAAGTGACTAACAAAAAATATTTCGGTAATGGTTTAGGTATCGCCGTGAATAAATCAAGCAAAGAATTGCTAGAAAGCTTAAATAAAGGTTTAGAAACCGTGAAAGCAAATGGTGAATACCAAAAAATCTATGATAAATGGATGACAAAATAATCTATGTTTTATGATTATCTTACATTAATTGGACATGCAGCCCTAATGACCTTAGGGCTTGCTATTTGCTCGTTAATTGTCGGTTTATTGCTCAGTATTATTTTTACGGCTTTAGAAGCGAATAAATATGTCTTTATTGCTAAACCAGCTTCTGTTGTGATTGCTTTATTGCGTGGTTTACCGGAAATTTTAGTGGTTCTACTGATTTATTTTGGTTCAACCCAAGTCGTAGAAATGCTGACGGGTGAGTATATCGAATTCAGCGCCTTTGGTTGTGGTGTATTTGCATTGTCTTTGATTTTTGCCTCTTATGCTTCACAAACCTTACGTGGTGCGATCCAAGCTATTCCAAAAGGACAGTGGGAATCAGGTGCAGCGTTAGGATTAAGCCGACCTTATACTTTCATTCATTTGATTATGCCGCAAGTATGGCGACACGCTTTACCGGGCTTAAGCAATCAATGGCTCGTGTTATTAAAAGATACGGCATTGGTGTCATTAATTGGTGTTGATGATTTAATGCGTCAGGCTGGGTACATCAATACAAATACTCATGAACCTTTTACTTGGTATGGTATTGCTGCGTTGATTTATTTAGTGATTACGTTGATCAGCCAAGCGGGTATTCGCAAATTAGAATTACGTTTCACTCGATTTGAACGGGGAGTCGAATAATGTTTCAAGAGTATTTAGCAGTGATTGCTCAAGGCATTCCGACTAGCCTGTTGCTTACAGTCGTATCTTTGTTTATTGCCTTTTTCTTAGCATTGGGACTAACCTTCTTGCTTTCTATTGGCAATAAATTGGTGAAAAGTGCGGTCAATTTATTCCTTGTTTTATTTACAGGGACCCCGCTTTTAGTGCAATTTTTCTTAATTTATGCTGGCCCTGGTCAATTCCAATGGTTGGTGGACAGTCCATTATGGGGATTATTCTCCAACGCATGGTTCTGTGCAGCATTAGCTTTAGCTTTGAATAGTGCCGCTTATTCAACCCAATTATTCCACGGAGCAGTAAAAGCGATCTCTAAAGGTCAATGGGAAAGCTGTGCGGCATTAGGTTTAAGTCGTCTGCAGACGTTAAAGATCCTAATTCCCTATGCATTAAAACGTGCGCTCCCATCTTATACCAATGAAATTATCTTGGTATTTAAAGGCACGGCGTTGGCTTCTACCATTACGATCATGGATATCATGGGATATGCACGCCAACTTTACGGCACAGAATATGATGCACTGACTATCTATGGTATCGCAGGCGGTATTTATCTCATTATTACCGGTATTGCTACTTTATTACTCCGTCAGTTAGAAAATAAAGTGTTAGCATTTGAACGTATTGATACCGCCAAAGCATAAAGTGCGGTCAAAAATAGAAACAAATCGGGCAGTTTAAAAATTGCCCGATTTTTTATTATAAATTCGAAGTGAATCTGTTTTTCAGGCTTATAATATAAAGTGCAGAGGAGGATATTATGAAACCTATTTGTGTCGTATTAACAGGCGCAGGAATTAGTGCCGAAAGTGGTATTCCTACATTTAGAGAGGAAGATGGTTTATGGGCCGGGCATAAAGTCGAAGAAGTTTGCACACCTGAAGCTTTGCTGAAGAATAGAGCGAAAGTGCTCGATTTTTATAATCAACGCCGTAAAAATGCCGCGGTAGCTAAGCCAAACGCAGCGCATCTCGCCTTAGTTGAATTAGAAAAAGCCTATGATGTCAGAATTATCACGCAAAATGTGGATGATTTACATGAGCGCGCAGGAAGCTCAAATGTTTTACACTTACATGGTGAACTAAATAAAGCTCGTAGTAGTTTTGATGAAAGTTATATTGTGGATTGTTTTGGCGATCAGAAATTGGAAGATAAAGATCCAAATGGGCATCCAATGCGTCCATATATTGTTTTTTTCGGTGAAATGGTGCCGATGTTAGAGCGAGCAATTAATATTGTAGTGCAAGCGGATGTCGTGTTAGTGATTGGTACTTCTTTGCAAGTGTATCCTGCTAATGGCTTAGTAAATGAAGCGCCAAGCAAAGCGACAATTTACTTGATCGATCCAAATCCCAATACAGGATTTGTTCGTAAGCACGTCATCGCAATAAAAGAAAAAGCGGGGATGGGCGTACCGAAGGTAGTAAGAGTATTGTTAGATAAAATAAAAGATTAATCTGTAGTGTAGATAAGCAATAAAGATAAAGTGCGGTCAAAATTCTCATTGTTTTTTGACCGCACTTTTTATTCTCCTATCAGCCAACTTGCAAGCAAAATAACGATGGTGAAAATAGCGAGCCAAATAAGGTGAAGTTTAGTGCTTTTTCGATTAATTTCGGCATTATGCTGGCGTCGTTCTTCGAGTTTTTGTTTGTAAATTTCAAGATCTTCTTCTTTAAAAGAAAAACCACAATTTGGGCAAAATTGAGCGGATTCGCTGATTTTTTTACGACATTCAGGGCAGCGGGTGAGAGCCATTGATGATCCTTTATTAATTATTTTAATTTATAAACATATTGTAAGTGAAAAAAACGGAATGATAAACGTGACATGGATCACAAAATTGAAACAATGTAAAAATTAAAATTTTGATTTTGATGATTTTCACTTAGAATACCGCCGACGAAGTCTAGTATATGACTAAATTTCGGTATTCATTTATTCCTGAGGAGTATTTTTTATGTTGTGGTTTTTCTTCTGCGTGGCATTATTGCTTGCAGGTTATTTCTTTTATAGTCGTGTAATTGAGCGTATTTTTGTGATCAATCCAAATCGTCAAACGCCAGCTTATACCATGAATGATGGCGTTGACTATATGCCAATGTCTAAAACTAAGATTTGGTTAATTCAATTATTAAACATTGCTGGTACAGGTCCAATCTTTGGTCCGATTCTTGGTGCGTTATACGGACCAGTTGCAATGCTTTGGATTGTAGTGGGTTGTATCTTTGCTGGTGCGGTACACGATTATTTCTGCGGAATGTTAAGTGTGCGTAATGGCGGTGCATCTATGCCTAATCTAGCAGGTAAATACTTAGGTCGTCCGGTTAAAGCATTTATTAACATCCTAGCAGTTGTACTTTTATTATTAGTGGGGGTGGTATTCGTTGCAAGTCCGGCTCAATTAATGGGTACGATTACAATGGATGTATTCGGTGCTGCATCAGGTAGCATTTCTATTAGCAATGCGGAGGAAATCCATCAGGTAGCTGAAGCAGGTGGTATTACCGTTTGGGGTATGGATAAAGCGACGGTTATCAGTGTTTGGACTGGTATCATTTTCATTTACTATATTCTTGCGACATTACTTCCAGTTGATAAAATCATCGGTCGTATCTACCCATTCTTCGGTGCATTATTACTCTTTATGTCTGTAGGTATGGTATATGGTTTAGTAAGTGCAGATCTTAGCTCAGCAGACCCAATTTCTTTCTATCGTTCTGTGGACGGTATGTCTTTTGAGAAATTCTTCCAAAACTTTGAAACCCGTGCAGATTTACCATTATGGCCACTCTTGTTCTTAACAATATCTTGTGGTGCATTATCTGGTTTCCACGCAACACAAAGCCCGTTAATGGCGCGTTGTACTGAAAACGAAAAAGAAGGACGTTTCATTTTCTACGGTGCGATGATCGGTGAAGGTGTGATTGCGTTAGTATGGTGTGCAGTTGGTTTAAGTTTCTATGATTCTTTACCAGATTTATTAGCCGCGATTAAAGCAGGTTCTCCTTCTAAAGTGGTTTATGATTCTTCAATCCACTTCTTAGGTCTTGTTGGTGGTATTTTTGCAGTGTTAGGTGTGGTTGTTCTTCCAATTACATCAGGCGATACAGCATTCCGTGCGGCACGTCTTGTTATTGCAGAATTTTTCCATTTAGAACAAAAAACCTTAGCTAAACGTTTAATTATTGCTGTGCCATTATTCGTGGTTGGTTATATCGTATCAAAAGTGGATTTCTCTATCTTATGGCGTTACTTCACTTGGGCGAACCAAACTACTGCGATGGTTATGTTATGGACTGCAGCTGCGTATTTATATCGCTATAATAAATTCCACTGGATATGTACAATCCCTGCGGCATTTATCAGTACAGTATGTTTTACTTACCTTGCATACAACAAAATCGGTTTTGGTTTAGACTATCAATTATCTGTTTATATCGGCTTAGGCTTAACAGTACTTTGTTTAGTTTTATTCTTCACACAGCTTAAACCATTAGGTGATCGTGACGAAGAAGCGTATGTAAATAACTAATTAAATCGAGTTAAAAATTGAAAACCGTTTGAGGAAAACCTCAAACGGTTTTTTTGTTTATTTTGTTACCAAAATTTACCAATCTTTACGTTTTAATTGCTTGCAAGTTAAGGCTACAACCGATAAACTTACACAAAGTGGTGAAAAGTGGAATTTTGTGGAGAATTCTGCTAATTTTTCTAAAAATAAACGTTTAAAGGTAGAAAAATGTTTCGTGGTGCAGCAGCGGTAAATTTAGATGCGAAGGGTCGTGTAGCGATTCCTACTCGTTATCGTGCTGAAATCATGGAAAAGAACCAAGGTCAAATGGTTTGTACCGTTGATATTCGTCAGCCTTGTTTATTACTTTATCCTTTAGATGAATGGGAAAAAATTGAACAAAAACTACTTTCACTTTCCAACTTTGACCCAAATCAACGCCGCTTACAACGTGTGATGCTCGGCTATGCCACAGAATGTGAAATGGATGCGCAAGGTCGTATCTTATTAAGTGGTCCATTACGTCAACACGCAAAATTAGAAAAAGGCTTAATGTTGGTAGGACAGTTGAATAAATTTGAAATTTGGAGTGATACCGAATGGTATGCACAAATTGATGAAGATATCGAAATTGGCTCAAGTGCTGAATTCGGTGCTTCTGAAGAACTAAAAATGCTGTCATTATAGAACAGCAGCACTAGCAGGATAAGCGGTGCTTGCGCCGCTCTATCTTCTCTTTATCGATTTTGATTTAACGTTTACTTTTTACTTATGACTACGCAAAATTCCTTTTCTGCACCTGAACATATCACGGTTTTGCTTCACGAAGCGGTGAATGGTTTGGCGTTGAAAGAAAACGGAATTTATATCGATGGTACCTTTGGTCGTGGTGGTCATTCTCGTCTAATTCTCTCCCAGCTTTCTGAAAATGGTCGTTTAATTGCTATTGATCGCGATCCTCGTGCCATTGCTGAAGCTGAAAAAATTCAAGACCCTCGTTTTCATATTGAACATAATAGCTTTTCTCACATTCCAGATATCTGTCAAAAACTCGATTTAGTTGGTAAAATTGACGGCATTTTGCTGGATTTAGGGGTGTCATCTCCACAGCTTGATGAAGCAGAGCGTGGTTTCAGTTTTATGAAAGATGGCCCGTTAGATATGCGCATGGATACCACACAAGGTTTATCAGCGGCAGAGTGGCTAAAACAAGTATCTGTTGATGATTTAACTTGGGTGTTAAAAACCTTCGGTGAAGAGCGTTTTGCAAAGCGAATTTCTACTGCCATCGTAGAATTCAATAAAAGTGCGGTCAAAAATGGCACAGAATGTTTAAGTCGTACTTCTCAGCTCGCTGAGTTAATTGCTCAATCTGTGCCGTTTAAAGATAAACATAAGCATCCAGCGACTCGTAGTTTTCAAGCCATTCGAATTTATATTAATGCGGAATTAGATGAATTAGAAAGTGTATTAAATTCTGCATTAGATATGTTGGCACCAGAAGGGCGTTTATCGATTATCAGTTTCCATTCACTTGAAGACAGAATGGTAAAACATTTCATGCGTAAACAAAGTAAAGGTGAGGATATCCCGAGAGGTTTACCATTACGTGAAGATCAAATCCAACGTAATCAAAAATTAAAAATTATTGGTAAAGCTATTCAACCGAGTGAGGCAGAAATTTCGGCAAATCCACGTTCAAGAAGTGCGGTTTTACGTATTGCGGAAAGGGTGAAATAAGATGTTAGAAAATAGCGAACGTTATCCTTTACAACATATTCTCGTTGAAGATATTTTTTCTTCTAATAAATTAATTGTCGTCTTACTTTTATTAATTTTAGTTTCTGCAATGGGTACGATTTGGATGACCCACCAAACACGAGGCTTAATTTCTGAAAACGGGCAATTGGTATTACAACACCAAGCCCTTGAAAACGAATATCGCAATTTGCAATTACAAGAAGCAACCGAAAGTGATAATACAAGAGTTGAATCCATTGCAATCGGTACATTAAAAATGCAACGTGTTCAAAGTGAACAAGAAGTGGTTATTTTTGAATAGGGATTTTGAATAAAATGGTTAGATTTAATTCCTCTAAGAAACCAGCAAAGCCAAAGAAAACAATTAGAAAATTGGCTCAACCTGCGTCAGTAAAACCAAACAAACCGAAAATGGTGTTTGAGAAATGCTTCCTTCGTGGTCGTTATCTCATCGCGACAAGTTTTATTTTCTTAGGTTTAGGCGCATTAGTGGCTCGTGCTGCTTATGTGCAATCTGTTAATTCTGAAACCCTATCTGGTGAAGCGGACAAACGTTCATTACGTAAAGATGACGTGCTTTCTGTTCGTGGTTCAATTTTAGATCGTAATGGCCAATTGTTATCGGTGAGTGTGCCGATGAGCGCGATTGTGGCTGAACCTCGTTTAATGTTAAAGGAAAATGCATTAGAGGATAAGGAACGTATCAAAGCGCTTGCTAACGAATTAAATATGACACCTGCTGAGTTGGTGAAAAAAATTGAGAAAAATCCAAAATCAGGTTTCTTGTATTTAGCACGACAAGTAGAAGCGGGCAAAGCAAATTATATTCGTGATCTCAAAATTAAAGGTATTTCATTAGAAACTGAACCACGTCGTTTTTATCCACGTGTAGAAGAAGCGGCTCAATTAATCGGCTTTACCAATATTGATGGTAAAGGAATTGAAGGGGTTGAGGCAAGCTTCAACTCAATGTTAGTGGGGAAAGACGGTGCTCGCGTTGTGCGTAAAGATAAACGCGGTAACGTGGTTGAACATATTGCGGATGAGAAAAAATACGATGCACAAGATGTCACTTTAAGTATTGATGAAAAATTGCAATCCATGGTATATCGCGAAATTAAAAAAGCGGTAACTGAGAATAAAGCAGAGTCTGGTACTGCGGTATTGGTAGATGTGCGTACGGGTGAAGTATTAGCAATGGCAACAGCGCCTTCTTACAACC
>CAJMPC010000067.1:0-8787 GCA_905215245.1 uncultured bacterium
ATTTAATTATTCATGGTGGCTATTTAGGTCAAGAGCCAACAACGGTGGTGGATTTAACGGAAGAATCGCCAGTGATTTTACGTGAAGGAAGTGGCAGTACCGCTCCTTTCATTTAACTTATTTTAGACGCTTGGGAAAGCGACAAAGGAAAACAGATGAAACCTATTCAAAAAACAGTCAGACAAGAACGTGAAAAACAATCGGGAAAACAACCGCACTTTGAGCGTAAAGAACGTAAAAGTGCGGTCAATTCTGACATCAAATCAACCCCTAAAGCTAAGGTAGCTAGACCATCGCGTCAATCTACTGTAGAAGGTGAAAAATTACAGAAAGTGCTTGCGCGTGCAGGGCAAGGCTCTCGTCGTGAAATTGAAGCGATGATTGCTGAAAATCGTGTAAGTGTTGATGGCAAAATGGCGACTCTTGGCGATCGTATCGATGTACATTCTGGTGTAAAAGTGCGTATTGATGGTCGTATCATTAATCTTCAACAAGCACAAAAAGAAGTATGCCGTGTATTAATGTATTACAAACCAGAAGGTGAACTTTGTACGCGTAGTGATCCTGAAGGTCGTCCGACTGTATTCGATCGTTTACCACGCTTAAATGGTGCAAGATGGATTGCTGTCGGCCGTTTGGATATTAATACTTCAGGCTTATTACTTTTCACGACAGATGGCGAATTAGCGAATCGTTTAATGCACCCAAGTCGTGAAGTTGAGCGTGAGTATTCTGTGCGTGTATTTGGTCAAGTGGACGATGCCATGTTAGCGCGTTTACGTAAAGGCGTGCAGTTGGAAGATGGTCCAGCCAATTTCAAAGAAATTAAATTTGCCGGTGGCGTTGGGATTAACCAATGGTACGATGTGACTTTAATGGAAGGTCGTAACCGTGAAGTACGTCGCCTGTGGGAATCACAAGGTATTCAAGTAAGCCGCTTAATTCGTATTCGTTACGGTAACATTAAGCTGATGAAAGGTTTACCACGTGGTGGTTGGGAAGAAATGGATCTGGAAAACGTCAACTATTTACGTGAATTAGTGGGCTTGCCACCTGAAACAGAAACTAAATTAGATGTGACGAAACCTCGTCGTCGACCAAAATCAGGTCAAATTCGTAAAGCAGTAAAACGTTATACTGAGTTAAGTAAACGCTATAAAAAATAGGTGGTATTCGCGATGAAAATGCAGCAACTCCGCTACATTGTTGAGATTGTAAACCAAAATTTAAATGTGACTGAAGCCGCGAATGCGCTTTATACCTCTCAACCTGGTATCAGTAAACAGGTTCGCTTGTTAGAAGATGAATTAGGTTTAGAGATTTTTGAGCGTAATGGTAAACACATTAAATCCATTACACCGGCAGGTAAAAAAATTGTCGTCATTGCTCGTGAGCTTTTAGTGAAAGCCCAAAGCATTAAATCAGTGGCCAATGAATATACTTGCCCGAATCATGGTGTGTTACGTATTGCGACAACTAATACGCAAGCGCGTTATATGTTGCCGGCTGTGGTGGAGCGTTTCTCTAAACAATATCCGGATGTGAGTTTACATATTCATCAAGGTTCACCGACGCAAATCCATGATGCATTGATTTCAGGTGAAGTAGATTTAGCGATCACAACAGAAGCGCCGTATCTTTTTGATGATTTGATTCAACTGCCTTGCTATTTGTGGAATCGTTCGGTGATTGTTAAACCTGACCATCCTTTGGCAAAAGTGAAAAATCTTACTGTCGAGGAGTTAGGCAAATATCCGCTAGTCACTTATACCTTCGGTTTTACCGGTGTGTCTGATTTGGATTATGCATTTAACCGCGCGGGGATTCTGCCGAATATAGTGTTCACCGCAACGGATGCTGATGTGATTAAAACTTATGTGCGTTTAGGATTAGGTGTGGGTATTATGGCCTCTATGGCACATACACCAGCAGATAAGGATTTAGTAGCGATTGATGCAGGGCATTTGTTCCGTGCGAGTATGACGCAAATTGCGTTTAAACACAGTACTTTCTTACGCAACTATATGTATGACTTTATTGAATTTTTCTCTCCACACTTAACTCGCCCAATGGTTGAAAAAGCAGAGAAATTGCGTGATAACAGCGCGGTGAAGAAATTGTTTGATAATGTTGAATTAGAAGTGAAATAAGTATAGAAAAATATAAAAGTGCGGTCAGAATTTAATGTGAATTCTGACCGTTTCTTTTTTTACAATAAAAACAAATGTGGCACTAAGTTCATGACGATAACTGTTGCGATAGAAAGCAATAATCGTGATGAGCCAAAGATAAAGCCGCGATTGGTACTGTTATCAAATTTTACTAATAAATTTGCCATCGCGGTTAAAGCATAGACTTCAATCACCGTGAAAATGACCAAGTAAATATAAGCAGAAACCAAAGAAATATATTTCAATGTAATAAACCAAGGCAGGATAATACCAATAGCCAAGATTGGTGCCACCCATAGAGTTTGTTTAATTGTTAAATTAATTTTTCGAGAAAAATAACTTTGTAGTGATACAGTCAACAACCCATTCACAAAAAGTGCAATGGGGGAGTGTTCTGGCATCCCTAATTTGTTGTCAAAAAGGAACGGGAAGATCACAAAGAATGAGGTTGCAATGGAAAGGGGAATAAACAGCATCAAATGCACCAATAAAAATTCTTTAGTGATGATTTCTTTAATTTGGGCAAAGCGAAATTTCACTAAGGTTTGCAAGGTTTGAATTTGATAAAACGGTTTAACCATTAAGGCAAAGAGAACCGCTTCCATCGCAAAGCAGACCCAAATCAGCGATTCAATGAGATTGTATTTGATAAATGGAATCACCAACAAAGGCGCAAACATAGACGACATGGAGGTGACTTTCAAATATTTTCCCTGTAATCGAGTTTTCTCTTTGTATTCTTCACCCGCGAGCACCAATAGGCAGGCTTTTGCATTGGTACCAAACAAACAACTGCCTAGGCCAAAACAGGTGGTGGCAATTAAAAGTAGAATGTAATTGTCAGCAGAGAGAAAGAAAATATAGGCGATCACATCTAAAAAGCATCCGAGTAACATCATTTTAGCCAGTCCAAAACGGTCACCCCAGATACCGGCTAAAATAGCCAATGCTTGGTTGCAGAAAAAAAGCAACGAGAGCGAAAAGGCAATTTCGCTGTTGCTTAATCCTTTTCCTTGTAAATAGATGAAAAATACCGTTTGCATGGAAAAGAATGCAAGGGTAGAAAAGAAACGACGAGTCAGTAAAAGTTTTTGTAAATTCATTGTTTTATTTAAAAAAGAAAAGCACGCGTTAAGAACGCGCGCCAGTAATTTGTAAGTGCGGTCAAAATTTACGATGATTTTTAACCGCACTTGAGATTAAAAAGAATCGTGATATTTCACTAAATCTTCGCGGCTAATAGCAAATACACCCAGGCCACCATTTTTTAGTTCAACCCATTCAAATGGCACATCTGGGTATTGCTCGATAAGGCTCACCATGCTGTTACCTACTTCACAAACGAGCATGCCATTTTGCGTTAAATAATCCGGTGCTTGTTTTAAAATTTGTTTTGTAATTTCTAAACCATCAACACCGGAACCTAAGGCTAATTCAGGCTCATAATGGAATTCTTCAGGCATATCTGCCAAGTCTTCTTCATCTACATAAGGTGGGTTGGTCACGATTAAATCATATTGTTGACCGAAGAGATTTTGAAATAAATCTGATTGAATCGGGAAAACACGGTGTTCTAATTGGTGGCGAGCAATATTGATTTCTGCCACATTTAACGCATCCACAGAAAGATCGACGGCATCTACTTCAGCCTCAGGAAAGGCTTCAGCCGTCGCGATTGCGATACAACCACTGCCGGTACAAAGATCTAAAATACGTTTTGGTTCAGATTTTAAAAGCGGAGCAAATTTATCTTGGATTAATGCACTAATTGGCGATCGAGGAATAATTGTGCGCTCATCTACATAAAATTCTAATCCGCAGAACCACGCACTATTCGTTAAATAAGCGACTGGCACACGTTGTTCAATTCGGCTTAAGACTAATTGTACTAAAGTCTCTTTTTCAGAATGAGTAAGTTTGCTACCAAATAAATCTTGCGGTAAATCGAGTGGTAATTGAAGCCCCGCAAGCACTAATTGAAGGCTTTCATCCCACGCATTGTCATGGCCTTGCCCGTAGTAAATATCAGAACGGTTAAATGTGCTGTATGTCCAGCGTAAAAAATCTTGAATAGTTCTTAATTCACTTGCCACGTTATCTTCTAAAATTGTCGCAACAAGTTCTTGATTGTGTAAGGTTTCCATTTTCTGCCTCAATAAAAAATTTGGCTAGTTATACCATAGAATAGATGTGCTATCATTAAGCAAAATAACAAATTGAGAAAAATAATGACAGAACCAGATGATTTTGATCTTTTTCGGGCTGAAACTAAAGGGATTAAACCCATTAAGCAAGATACCTTTGTAGCGCCTCGTCAAAAGAGCGGTCAGAAAAAATCCCATTTACGTGATATTCGAGAAAAAGAAGATACGCTTTTCTATTTTTCCGATGAATATGAACCCTTGCTAAATGAACATGATGGTGTCATCAAATATTTACGCGAAGGGGAAGATAGCCATTTATTGAAACAACTTCGTCGTGGCGATTTTTCACCCGAATTATTTTTGGATCTACATGGTTTAACCCGTGAGCAAGCCAAAATGGAATTGGCAGCACTGTTGTTAGCTTGTGAAGATGAGCATATTTATTGCGCAAGCATCATGACGGGTTATGGAACCTTTACGTTAAAAAAACAAATTCCACGTTGGTTAGTTCAGCACCCTAAAGTACGTGCATTGCACCAAGCACCCAAAGAATGGGGTGGAGAAGCGGCGATACTTATTTTAGTGGATGTATAAAGAAAAAGAGCGGTCGAAATTGACCGCTCTTTTTTACATTTTTTCGATTGTCTTAATGCCTAATAACTCTAGACCTTGTTTTAAGGTTTTCTCTGTAAGAGAAGCGAGTTTTAAACGGCTTAATTTTACGCTTTCGTCTTCAGCATTTAAGATTGGACAGTGTTCATAGAATGAGGAGAACACTCCTGCCAACTCATATAAATAAGCACAGAGCACATGCGGTGTCCCTTCTTTGCCCACCGTTTGAACCGCTTCTTCAAATTGAAGCAATTTGATCGCTAA
Source organism: uncultured bacterium (assembly GCA_905215245.1). Lineage (GTDB taxonomy): Bacteria > Pseudomonadota > Gammaproteobacteria > Enterobacterales > Pasteurellaceae > Haemophilus_D. The sequence continues at coordinate 5,192 of CAJMPC010000067.1, forward strand.
TGCACGTTCTTTTTCATCAGAAAGCTGAATCTTAGCTTCTGCAAGTGCGGTTGGATTTACATCTGCTTTATTGAAGATAGAACGAATACGCGTGTAAGCATATTGCATATAAGGCGCGGTATTACCTTCAAAGCTGAGCATATTGTCCCAATCGAATACATAGTCAGTCGTGCGGTTTTTAGAAAGATCCGCATATTTCACCGAACCAATACCTACCGCTTCAATAACTGCTGTTTTTTCATCGTCAGATAAATTGGTATTTTTCTCGTTGATTAATACAGTTGCACGCTCAATCGCTTCATCTAATAAATCTGCTAATTTTACGGTGCCGCCAGTACGAGTTTTGAATGGTTTACCATCTTTCCCCAACATCATACCGAAGTTTTTATGTTCAAGTGAGAAGCTATCTGGTACATAACCTGCTTTACGCGTAATTAACCAAGCTTGTTGCATGTGTTGGCTTTGACGAGTATCAGAGAACACTAATGCACGATCTGCTTTTAAGGTTTCATAACGGTATTTAGCAGCAGCAATGTCAGTAGTAGTATAAAGGAAACCACCATCTTTCTTCTGAACGATAACGCCCATTGCTTCGCCTTCTTTATTCTTGAATTCATCAAGATAAACGACCAATGCACCTTCATCTTCAACGGCTAAACCTTGTTTTTTCAGATCTTCAACGATAGCAGGTAACATAGGGTTATAAAGACTTTCACCCATCACATCTTTTTCGGTTAAGGTTACATTTAAGCGATCATAGTTGCGTTGATTTTGTTGCATGGTGATATCGACTAATTTTTTCCACATCGTGCGGCAATATTCATCTCCACCTTGCAATTTAACCACATAGTTACGCGCTTTTTCAGCGAACGCTTCATCTTCATCATAATGTTTTTTCGCTTCGCGATAGAATGCTTCAAGATCTTGAAGTTCCATTTCGCTCGCATGTTCATTTTCCATTTTTTCAAGATAAGCAATGAGCATACCGAATTGCGTTCCCCAGTCACCCACGTGGTTCGCACGAATAACGTTATGACCTAAAAATTCAAGGGTACGAACAACAGCATCACCGATAATAGTAGAGCGCAAGTGGCCTACGTGCATTTCTTTCGCAACGTTTGGTGAAGAATAATCAATCACGATAGTTTGTTTTTCATTTGCGCTGACACCAAGATTTTGATCTTTTAATGCGGCAGAAACATTATTCGCTAACCAAGTTGGATTTAAGAAAATATTAATAAAACCTGGACCAGCAATTTCAGTTTTTTCAGCGACATCAGAAAGATCAGCATGATCTAAAACTTTTTGTGCAAATTCACGTGGATTTAATCCTAGTTTTTTAGCTGCAGCCATGATGCCGTTTGCTTGGTAGTCACCAAATTGCGGTTTACCAGATTGACGAATAAGCGCATCGCATTGTTCATCTGCGCCAGCAGCAATCATCGCTTGTTTAATTTTATCGGATAAAATAGATTGAATATTCACGGTTTTTCCTAATCTTGAAATTGAATAATGAAAATAATCGGCTATGATACCGTTGTTTATAGATTTCTCAAAGTAAGAGCAGGAGAAAATGTCAAATTTAATGGAAAAATCGACCGCACTTTATCAAAAGTTGCCTTTATTTCAGGAAAAAATTCAGCAATTAGCTGCCATCATGAAAGTGAATTTGGGTGATTATCAAATCGATCATTTAGCTTTAAGAGCAAATAGTGAAGAAAAAGCAAAAAATTGGCTGACAGAGTTATTAAAGTGCGGTAGAATTTTAAGCGATAATATCGTCAATGGGCGTCCTATCTATTTGATTGAATTAGATGAGCCAGTTGATTTCATTGGTCAGCCTGTCGATGTTATTGAATTACCGTTTCCTAAAAATAAACAATATCCCCAAGAAACTTGGGAGCATGTTGAAATTGTGATGCCGTTTTTACCTCATGAATCTATTGAGGATTGGGTTAATCGAATTTGCAATACATTTTTATGGAAGGAACTAACTCAATTAACCATGAAGGTGAGCGAACCTAAGGTGGAAGGGGAGCAATTGCCCAATCCATCAATTGCAGTGAGTTTTGTTGATAAAACAGAAAATCATGTTTGCATAAAGGTTCATCCTTATACAATAAAGAAAATACTCGAGGTTTAGTGTAATGAAAAAAATTACCTTAGCATTAACTGTCTTATTAAGTTTAGGTTTATCAGCTTGTTCATCTCAATCACAAAAAGATGAAAGCGCTTATAAAGGTCAAGTTATCTTCACCGAATTCCAAGGTGATGATGTAAAATTAACCGTTCGTAAAAACGACTGCTCATACAAACAAGAAGGTGAAACAGAAGTTATCGTTCACAAATACGATTCAACTTTAGTAACTGGTGCTTGTGTGAAAGTATCTGACAACGGTCAAGGCGTGAAAAACGTTTCTACTTGGTCTCCAAGAAACCCAATCTAATTCATTTTTAGAAGGTTAGTTTTATGAAAAAAGTAACAGTAGCATTAGCACTTATGATGTCTGTTGGTTTAACTGGTTGTGCAAACACTGACATTTTTAGCGGTGATGTTTATACAGCTGGTCAAGCAAAAGAAGCGCGTTCAATTAGCTATGGTACAATCGTATCTGTTCGTCCTGTTAAAATCCAAGCTGATAACAATGGTGTAATTGGTTCAGTTGGTGGTGGTGCTTTAGGTGGTATCGCTGGCAGTACAATTGGTGGTGGTACTGGACAAGCAATTGCAACTGCAGTAGGTGCAATTGGTGGGGCGATTATTGGTAGCAAAGCTGAAGAGAAAATGAGCCAAGTTAATGGCGCAGAACTTGTTATCAGAAAAGATAATAGAGAAGAGATCGTTGTAGTTCAAAAAGCAGATCCTAGCTTTAAAGCTGGTCGTCGCGTAAGAATTGTTGGCGGTTCATCATTAAATGTTTCTGTTATCAACTAACTTAAACAAGAACTAGAAAAAAGCGAGCCATTAGGTTCGCTTTTTTTTATGCTTAAAATCAAAAGAAAGTGCGGTTGTTTTTTGCTTGAAAGTCAAAAATATGATAAAACTATCAACCGTTATCTCACATCGACAATAGGAAGCAAAATGTCAAATTTACAACAAGTTATTGAAGCTGCATTTGAAAAACGTGCAGAAATCATGCCTAAAACTGTTGATGCACAAACTCGTGCAGCAATCGAAGAAGTGATCGAAGGATTAGATAGCGGTAAATACCGTGTTGCAGAAAAAATTGATGGTGAATGGGTTACTCATCAATGGTTGAAAAAAGCAGTATTATTATCTTTCCGTATCAATGATAACCAAATTATTGATGGAGCAGAAACTAAATACTATGACAAAGTAGCATTGAAGTTTGCTGACTATACAGAAGAGCGTTTTGCTCAAGAAGGTTTCCGTGTCGTACCTTCTGCAACAGTACGTAAAGGGGCATACATTTCTAAAAACTGTGTATTAATGCCATCTTATGTAAATATCGGTGCATACGTAGGTGAAGGTACCATGGTCGATACATGGGCAACTGTTGGTTCATGTGCGCAAATTGGTAAAAACGTTCACTTATCAGGTGGTGTAGGTATCGGTGGTGTATTAGAGCCATTAC
>CAJMPC010000068.1:0-8654 GCA_905215245.1 uncultured bacterium
ATTCGCAACACCGATCTGAACGTCAAACTCATTGATAAAGGTGAAATGGACGGCTCAGATCGGTATAAACAATTAGTTTCAGATGCTGTTGATAAAGGCCTTCGAGTCTTTGGTTATTATGGTTCTTCAGTCACCTTTGAATTGAAAAAACGCAAAGGTCAACGAGACTTACTTATCGCCAATGTAAAACCTGGTGAACCAAGTAAAATTGCGGGAACAGAAGTTGAAATTACAGGCGAAGCAGCAGAAGACGAAAACTTCACAGCACTCCGTAAAAACTTACCCAAAAAAGGCGAGTTAGTTGAGCATCAAAAATACGATGATTATAAAACCAGTATTTCAAACCTTGCCCTTGCTCGCGGTTATCTTGACGGAAAATTCCAAATTTCTCGCTTAGAAATCAGCCCTGAAACCCATGAAGCATGGTGGCGTATGCTATTTGATAGCGGCGTGCGGTATCATTACGGCAACATCACATTTAACCATTCCCAAATTCGCGAAGACTATTTGCAAAATATGCTCAACATTAAATCGGGCGATCCTTATTTAGTCCGCGATTTATCTGAATTAACTAACGATTTTTCTTCTACCAACTGGTTTAGCTCAGTGCTTTTACAGCCTCATGTCCGCGAAGAAGAAAAATTAGTGGATATCGAACTGTTACTTTATCCACGTAAGAAAAACTCAATGGAGCTTGGGGTCGGTTTTGCAACCGATACGGGCCCTCATGTCCAAATTGGTTGGACAAAACCTTGGATTAATAGCCGAGGCCATAGTTTCCGTACAAATCTTTACGTCTCTGCACCAAAGCAAAACTTTGAAGCCACTTATAAAATACCATTGTTGAAAAATCCATTAAATTATTATTATGAATTTTCAACCGGTTATGAAAAAGAAAATAAAAACGATACGGATACCAAATCACTCACTTTTGCTGCATTACGTTATTGGAATAATAAAGAGGGGTGGCAATATTTTGCTGGTCTTCGTGTCCGTTACGACAGCTTCACGCAAGCTGATTTCACCGATAAAACGCTCCTTGTTTATCCTACCGGAGGCTTTAGCCGGACTCGTTTAAAAGGTGGACAATTCCCAACATGGGGAGATACCCAAAAAATCACGGTTGATTTAGGGAATAAGCTTTGGATGTCAGAAGCCAATTTCTTTAAAGTTCAAGCTTCCACCGCATGGATTCGTACTTATGCAGAAAATCACCGTTTTATTACCCGTGCAGAAATTGGTTATTTAAATACCGCGGATATTCGTAAAATTCCACCTGCATTACGTTTCTTTGCGGGGGGCGATCGCAGTGTGCGAGGTTATGGCTACAAGAAAATCTCACCGAAAAATAAAGATGGAAAATTAGTCGGCGGCTCTCGCTTAGTAACAGGTAGCCTTGAATATCAATATCAAGTTTACCCAAATTGGTGGGGAGCCGTATTTGCGGATACAGGCTTAGCCGCAGATGCTTACAAAGCAAATGAGTTACGCTACGGCGCAGGTTTCGGTGTACGTTGGGCATCGCCAGTTGGCGCTATCAAATTTGATATTGCAACGCCAATTCGAGATAAAGATAACAGCAAAAACATTCAATTTTACATTGGCTTAGGGGCTGAAATTTAGGGTATGACTATGTCTGAACAAGAAAAACAACCAGATAACCAAACGACACAACCCGTTAAAAAGAAAAAGACCTGCCGTAAAATTTTATGTGTCGGAAGTGCGGTCATTTTTGTCCCTGTTTTAGGCTTGGTCACAGCACTTTCTTTTGATAGTGGGCAACGTGCACTTATTCAACTCGCCGATAAAATGCTCGATAGCTTATCTATTGAGCAAGTCAGCGGTGGCTTACAAGATGGTTTGGTCTTAGAAAATTTACGTTTTCAAACAACCGGCGTAGATGTGGCACTCCCTAAAACGCGATTACAACTGAATTTAGCTCGTTTACTTTCGGGTGATATTATTGTTGATGATCTCAGCTTAACGCAGCCGAAAATTGCCATTGATACCAGTGTCATGCCACCTTCTGAAGAGAAACAAACGGAAAGTGGTCCAATGGAAAAAATCCATTTACCGGTTTCTGTACAAGTGAAAAATGTGGCGATTACTGACTTTGATATGAAACTCGATCAAAGCAATATTACCTTTTCGTCATTTCAAAGTGCGGTCAGTTTAAACAATGAATCAGGCCTTACCCTTGAGCACACCACGCTTTCAGATGTACTTTTCTCAACGGTCTCCCAAACTCAACCGAATCCCCCTCAGCCTGAGCAAAAAGAACCTGCTAAACCCGTTGATTGGGCGCAAATAGAGCAAACACTCACACCGGCTTTTTTAGGTAATTTAAATACGGTGAACTTGCCTTTTGATATGCACATTCCAAGTGTTTTGGGTACAAACTGGCAATATCAATCGCTCAATGAAAAAGGCGAAGAAACCCAAAAAATCACTGTGCCTAAAGTGGAATTGCAAGCGGATGCCACCGATCATTTAGTGAAATTACAAAAACTCGACATTGACAGCTCTCTTGGTACACTTTCTAGCCAAGGACAACTCCAGCTCAATGAAGATTTTCCGGTTGATCTCACATTAAAATCTGATCTACAAGCGTTTAAATCAAAAGACAAAACTATTCTGCCTGCCAGCAAAGTTGATCTCAATTTATCGGGTTCATTGAAAAAAACGACCGCACTTTCGTTAACCACACAAGGTGTACTTGATGCGACCTTAACCGGTGACGTGAAACTGGCTGAAGATAAAATGCCATTAAATCTGCAGTTAAAAGCGAAAAAGGGCCAATACGCTTTTGCAGATAGCCTTGCACCACTCAAAATTAACGATGTGGATATCAAACTCACGGGCGATTTATTGAATTATCACGCAGAGGTTGTCGGTGGTGTGGACGGTATGGATCATATCCCTCACACCCATGTTGATTTGAATGCAGATGGTAAGCTCTATGAAGTCACCATCAACGAATTAAAACTTGCTGCCCTGGATGGTACGGCACGTTTAACGGGTTCCTCAAACTGGAAAGATGGCGCGCAATGGGATGTAACTGCTGATTTAAACAAAATGAACATTCGCCCTTATGTGCCAGCCATGCCAGCCGTATTATCGGGTAAAGTGAGATCACAAGGCTCCGCAGATTCCAATCATTGGAAAGTGGATGTGCCAGCCGTGGATTTAACCGGTAGTCTCTCTTCTCGCCCATTAAGCTTAAAAGGTAGTGTCTTTTTAAGTAATGAAACCTTATTAAACATTCCTGATTTATTACTGAACTATGGCGATAACCGCATTACGGCAAAAGGTACATTAGGTGATAAATCAAACCTAGATTTAGATATCAACGCACCAAGTTTACGTGGTCTGTGGCAAGATTTAGCGGGTTCCGTGGTCGGTAAAGCTCAGATTTTAGGTAAGCTTACTGCGCCAACCATTAATACTGATTTAACGGCACAAGGCTTGCACTTCCAAGGGTTAGACTTATCTAAAGCCTTGATTAAAGGTAATGTTGTGAGTGAACCGCAAGTGAAAGGTGAATTCACCGTCAAAGCGGAAAACTTCCGCTATGGCGACAGCATTAAATTGCATAATATTGATTTGAATGCATCGGGTGATGAAAAACATCATACGCTCAACTTAAAATCCAAAGGTGAACCTGTTGCAGCTAATTTACAAATCACCGGCAATTTTGACCGCACTTCTCAGCAATGGAAAGGCAATTTAAGCCAAGTAAGCCTAAATTCACCTATTGGCGATTTTAAAGTTAATCAAACCGTTCCTGTGACTTATGACAATAAAAAAATCCAAGCCACCATCGGGTCTCACTGTTGGGTTAACCAAGATTTAGATTTGTGTTTTCCACAACAATTTACGGCAGGGAAAAACGGCGAAGTCCCTTTTGAGCTTAAACGCATTAATTTAGATTTAGTGAATAGATTGATGGGTCAAAACACGCTCAAAGGCCAATTACAAAGCCGAGGAAAAGTGGCATGGTTCAGTGATAAACCGTTACAACTAAATGTAGCAGTAGAAGGTAATAACATTGGTGTGGCACAAAAATTAGACTACCGCACCTTTAAGCTAGATATTCCTAAATTAAGTGTGAATGCCGATATTCAAAATAACAATTTAACTCTGAAATCAGACATTAACGTTCAGAATCAAGGTCGAATCGGCACGGACTTAAAAATTAATGATTTAAGTAAAGGCCGACAATTAGGCGGTACCTTTACCATTGAAGGTTTACGCTTATCCTTAGCCAATCAACTTTTCTCTAGCGGTGAAAGCCTAGATGGTGAAGTGGTCTCACGCTTAAGTTTCGGTGGTAATTTAGAAAAACCATTATTAAACGGTAATTTTGATATCCGCAATGTGAAAACAAAACTGAAAAGCCTGCCTTTTGATGTGACTGATGGCCAAGTCGCAATTCGCTTTAATGGCACCTCTTCAACCTTAAATGGTCATGTTCAAACACCTGATAGCAAACTCAACATCAACGGACAAGCTAACTGGGCTCACATGGATAACTGGACGGCAGAAGTTAGAGCGCAAGCAGATAATTTCAAAGTTGATATTCCATCCATGGCGAAGTTAAAAGTCAGCCCGAATGTGGTTGTCAAAGCCTCGCCAAAACTCTTAGATTTGAGTGGCAATGTGGATATCCCTTGGGCAAGAATTGCTATTGAAAGCTTACCGGACAATGCTGAACCAGTGAGTGAAGATGAAGTGATTTTAAATGGCCCAAGAAAAAGTAAAGAAGAACTCATCAATCGCCAATTTGCTTCAGAAACCAAATCAGGCATTCAAATTCAATCTGATTTAAAAATTAAAATCGGCGACGATGTGCATTTAGATGCCTATGGTTTAAAAACCAATTTGAACGGCTTACTTTCTGTGAAACAGGATAAAGGCAAATTAGGTTTATTTGGTCAAATTAACCTGAAAAATGGTCGTTATGCCTCTTTTGGACAGGATTTATTAATTCGTAAAGGACAAATCAGCTTCTCTGGTTTACCTTCACAACCGATGTTAAATATTGAAGCGATTCGTAACCCAGAAGCGATGGAAGACAGTAAAGTGACCGCGGGGGTAAAAGTGATTGGTATGGCATCTAGCCCACAAGTCACCATTTTCTCTGACCCAGCCAAATCTCAAGACCAGGCACTTTCTTATTTATTAACCGGTCGCTCATTAGAAAACAGTGGTGAAGCAGGTTCTAGTGGTTCTGTAGGTGCGGCATTACTTGGCTTAGGTTTGGCGAAAAGTGGTAAAGTCGTCGGCGGTATTGGCGAAGCCTTTGGTATTCAAGACTTAAACTTAGGCACTGCCGGTGTTGGGGATAGCTCCAAAGTACAAGTTAGTGGTAATATTGGTAAACGCTTACAAGTGAAATACGGTGTAGGATTGTTTGATGGCTTAGCCGAAGTGACCTTGCGTTACCGCTTAATGCCGCAACTTTATTTCCAATCAGTTTCCAGCACAAACCAAGTTTTTGATTTATTGTATCAATTTGAATTTTAGGAAAGGACATGCATAACGACAAGCAACTGGCTCAACTCGCAGAACCTCATCACCGAGGTGAGGCCCGGGAGATTGCCGCCATTGATTTAGGCTCAAACAGCTTCCACATGATTGTGGCGCGGATTATCAATGGCTCGATTCAGGTGCTTTCTCGTTTAAAACAAAAAGTGAGGCTCGCCGACGGCTTAGACGATCACAATGTATTAAGCCAAGAAGCCATTGAGCGCGGTGTAAATTGCCTTGCACTTTTTGCTGAACGCTTACAAGGTTTTGCGCCAGAAGATGTGAATGTGGTGGGGACTTATACCCTACGAAGAGCGGTCAATAATGACGAATTTTTACGTCAGGCTGCCACTGTCTTTCCTTATCCGATTAATATCATCAGCGGTCAAACGGAAGCCAAAACCATTTATGCTGGCGTTTGCCACACTCAACCCGAAAGCGGACGTAAACTGGTCATCGATATTGGTGGTGGCTCGACCGAAATGATCATCGGTGACGATTTCACCCCCTTAGTAGCGGAAAGTCGTCACATGGGCTGTGTGAGCTTTGCCAAAAAATTCTTCCCGAATGGCGAAATTTCCAAAGAAAACTTCGAGCAAGCTCGCCAAAGTGCGGTCAATAAAATTGAAGATTTAAGCTGGGAATATCGCAAACTCGGGTGGCAATCAGTGTTAGGCTCATCGGGCACGATTAAAACCGTGTACCAGGTGATCAGCGCAACCCTTGATCCTAACGGCATCATCACGGCTGAACGCTTACAAAATTTAATCGAGCGAACCTTACAAGCTTCTCATTTTGAAGAGCTCAATATCGCAGGATTAAACCCTGATCGCGTGGATGTCTTTGTGCCAGGCTTAGCCATTTTAAGCGCTGTTTTTGACGTTTTTGGCTTAGAAAATATGCGCTATTCTGACGGCGCTTTGCGTGAAGGGGTGATTTACAGCCTGGAACGAAACTTCCAAGTGTCAGATATCCGCACACGCACCGCATTAGGACTTGCCGAACAATTTAACTTAGATTTGGCGCAAGCCGATCGCGTGGCCAATAGTGCAAAAACCTTAATTGACCAATACACCCATTGGCAAAAACCGCATCTTGCTGATGAAATGAAAAATCTGTTGATTTGGGCGGCACGTTTATTGGAAGTGGGCATTGTAATCAATCATCGCAATGTGCAAAAACATTCCGCTTATATTCTGCAAAATATGGAATTACCGGGTTTTGATCGTGAGCAACAACGCTTATTGGTGAATTTAGTTCGTTATCACACGGGCGCATTTAAAAAGAATGATTTACCGATTTTTGCTCGTTATGCGGATGAAGATGTCCTTGTTTTACTGCTTCTTTTACGCATTTCGGTGATTTTAAATAAATCTCGCCAAGCAACAGATAGCACGGATAAAATTAATCTCAGAATTGACCGCTCTTTGCAGACTTGGGAACTGACTTTTGAGAAACATTATTTGGATAACAATCCGTTAGTATGGAATGAATTGCGCTTAGAAAGCAATTTACTCAAAGATTTAGAACTCAGTTTGATTTTTAACTGATAAAATAGGGGCTTTCGTGCCCTTATTTTTTATCTTGCTCCAACAGCAAGCTATAAATATTGGCGAGATAATAGCTCTGCTCGGCTTCTGGAATGTCTTGCGGAATAAAAGAAAGCAAATCTTGGTGAATTTCCAAAACATCAGGGAAAATGACCGCACTTTGCATTTCATCATAAAAGGATTGATGAAGCGGGGAAACGCAACCCCCTCGTTTTAAGCGGGCAAGGCTGTTGGCAATATGCAATAAGAGTGTAATGACGGTCGGAATAGACACATCAATGCGCCAATGATGCTCTAGGCGACTTTGCAAAGTCAGAATAATATCAATAACGTCCTGATCAATCTGACCGCGAATTTTCCAACGGGTTAATTGTTTGAGTAACGACATAACATTCCTTTTTAAGATAGGATAACTTTACCGCGATTTCATAAAATTACCAGTGCACAGATCACAAAATTGAAACAAAGTGAAAAAATTTACGAACTAGGAAAGCAATAAATGATAGATAACAGACTTTTTGAAAAATATGATGGCCTTATTTTTGATATGGATGGCACCTTAATCGACACCATGCCAGTGCACGCCCGCGCGTGGAGTATGGTAGGAGAACAATTTGGTTATCGTTTTAACAGCCAAATTATGTATGATTTAGGTGGCGCAACTGTGAGCACTATCGCCTCCGCCATTATGCAAGATGCCGGTATGCCACAAGAACGTTTAAATGAAGTCATACAAGCGAAACGCAAACTTTCTTATGAATTGATTCCAACAGAATCAAAATTACTCCCAACCTTTGACGTGGTGCGTCATTACTATCAACAAAAGCCAATTGCGCTCGGCTCAGGTTCGAACCGCCAAATGATTGATATGTTGATGCAAAAATTAGATATCAAACATTACTTTAACGCCATTGTCAGCGCAGATGATGTGAAAGAACATAAACCGCATCCAGAAACCTTTTTACGCTGCGCAGAACTGGCAAAAGCCGAACCATCACGTTGTATCGTCTTTGAAGATGCCGATCTCGGCGTCAAAGCAGGATTAAGCGCTGGGATGGATGTGTTTGATGTCAGAACGCGCGAGATTATTAGAGCCTAATGTGGGACATTTTCTCTTTCAGCTTTTGGGCTGATTTTTGGCAAACCCATGGCTTATGGTTGATGTTTTTCAGCGCGTTCTTAAGCGCCACCATTTTGCCGGGTAATTCAGAAATTGTGTTTGTCTCCCTTGCTGTGCCAAAAGTATTGATCGGTTCATTATTAAGTGCGGATATTTTTTGGCTTGTTTTTCTGGCAACCGCAGGCAATACACTTGGCAGCCTCACCACTTATTGGATTGGTCGATGGTTTCCGAAAATTGACAGCAAAAATGACCGCACTTTGTGGGCGATAAACAAAATACAACGCTATGGCGCCATCACTTTATTATTGAGCTGGTTGCCTATTATCGGGGATGTATTTTGTGCGGTGGCCGGTTGGCTTCGATTGAATTGGATTAGTTGTTTGATTTTTATGACGATTGGAAAAGGACTGCGTTATATTGCCCTGCTCTTTTTCAGTTTACCTTTCGTGTCA
>CAJMPC010000069.1:0-8588 GCA_905215245.1 uncultured bacterium
CGACGTACAGTTTCCACTAACCAACGTTCCGCTTGATTACGTGGTTCGGTGATCACCTCTGCACCCACAGAACGTAATGCCATGGTTTTTGATAAAAATAACGAAATCAATGATCCCGCAAAACCGAAAAGCATCGCCATAATTAAAATGCCACCTGTACTATTTCCTGCAATACCGGTCACATTTAAAATAATCCCTAACACAAGCATCACAGCAAAGTTAGTGGCTAAAAATAAAAGGATTCGCATCATAATAAAGTTCCTCAATAAAATAGAAAGTAAACACTGCAATAATGGAGAATTTTTTACAAAATTCAAGGTTAAACAAATAATTTATTGTAAATCTTCTAAGGTATTAAAATTTACAAATCGTCCTTCTTGTTCGTCAAATTGGACAGCAATCGCGCCATTTTTGTTCATAAATTGTAATAAACGACGTTCGCCTTCGTTTAAATAAGCGCGTAACTTCTCTTTAAGCTGAACGGACATTAAACAAAATGTCGGGTGTTCACGCTCTTTATCTTTTGCATAAGCCATTAAAGTGTGGTCATTTTTAACCGCACTTTTTAGTTTTTCTAATAAGTTTTGCGGAAAATACGGGCTATCACAAGGCACAAAAAGCACAAAATCCGTTTTAGCTTGTTCGAGTGCTGTCAACATACCACTCAATGGCCCCTGAAAATCAGGCAATTCATCTGAAAATACAGGAAAACCCCATTGTGCATATTCCGTATGGTGGCGATTAGCATTAATTGAAATATCAATCACTTGAGGTTGTAAGCGTTCAATCACATGGCTAATTAATGGTTTATTTTGTAAAAGCTGCAAGCCTTTATCCGCCCCATTCATTCTCCGTGCTTTTCCACCCGCTAAAATAACCGCACTTATTGTGTATTCCATGTTTTCTTATTGCCTTATTTGAAGTATGATCTAGCCTTATTTTTCTCCATTTAAAAGGAAATAGCAATGAAATGTAAGCGTTTAAATGAAGTATTGGAACTTTTACAACCTTATTGGTCTAAAGACCCAGATCTGAGCTTGTTACAAATTTTGCAAAAAATTGCTGATGAAGCAGGTTTTGATAAACCCGTAGCAGAATTATCTGATGAAGTGATTATTTATCATTTAAAAATGCACGGTACAGATAAACTTGAGCCAATTCCTGGTATCAAAAAAGATTATGAAGAAGATTTTAAAACCGCATTGTTAAAAGCGCGCGGAATTATTAAATAAGGAAAACAAATGAAAAAAATTTTATTTTTACTCGGTGCTTTATTTTCATTTAACGCATTCGCAGCTAATTTAGAAGAAGGTAAACAATACGTTCAAGTGGGTCAAACCGCTTCTGCACAGCCTGAAGTGATTGAATTTTTCTCTTTCTACTGCCCGCATTGCTACGCCTTTGAAATGGAATACCATATTCCAAAACAAGTTGCAGAAAGCTTACCAAAAGGCACTGAATTTAAACAATATCACGTTAACTTCTTAGGTCGTCAATCTGAAAACCTCACTCGTGCATGGGCATTAGCGATGGCACTTGGTGCAGAAAGCAAAGTGAAAGCGCCTTTATTTGAAGCTGCACAACAAGATAAATTAAGCTCAATGGACGATATTCGTAAAATCTTCATTGATAACGGTGTGACAGCTGAACAATTTGATAACAATATCAATAGCTTTGCTGTAAACGGTTTAGTGAATAAACAAGTGAATGCAGCTGAGCAGTTTAAAGTACATGGCGTACCTGATTTCTATGTCAATGGCAAATATCGTGTAAACCCTGAAGGCTTAAATTACGATGATTTCGTCAAAGATTATGTAGAAACCGTGAAAGGTTTATTGCAAAAATAAAAAAAAATTGGTTTAATGCCTGCCGTTTTTAAATATAAAGAAGAGAGATGATTATGGCTGCTAGTTTCAGTGTTACTCGTCGTTTTTTTGACGACAAAAACTACCCACGCGGATTTTCCCGTCACGGTGATTATACAATCAAAGAATCCCAAGTATTAGAGCAATATGGTCAAGCGTTTAAAGCATTAGATTCAGGCGAGCGCAAGCCAGCGACAAAAGAAGAAAAAGAATTTGTTGCTTTTTGCCGTGGTGAACGTGCACCAGAAACTTTCTTCGAAAAAACGTGGAATAAATATCGTACTCGCATTAATACAACAAAACGTGTTTACACCTTATCAGGTGATGTGAGCGAAGCGGCTTCTGGCGGCGAAGATTATTCTGGCGAATAATACATTTTAAAAGGCAGGCAGAAGCTTGCCTTTTGCTTTTTTACTCAATCCCCATGCTTGCCAAGGGCTGTGGGATATTTATCATTCAAACGTAAACATCAATGCAACTACCCATTTCCCAATATACCGAACTCCTGCAAAAAAAGACTGAAAAACTGACCGCTCTTTTGCAGCCCTTTAACGCCCCAGAAATAGCCGTGTTTGATTCGCCAACCAGCCATTATCGGATGCGTGCAGAATTTCGTATTTGGCATGATAAAGGCGATTTTTATCACATCATGTTTGATCAAAGCACCTTGCAGCGCTATCGAGTTGATGAGTTTCCAATTACCAGCAAACTGATCAATCGCATGATGAAAGCCTTATTGCCGTTGTTAAAAACGCAGGAAGTGCTACATAAAAAACTGTTTCAAATTGATTATTTGAGCACGCTCAGCAATAAAATTATTGTAAGCCTGCTTTACCACAAGCAACTCACGGAAGAATGGCAAAGCGCTGCAGCAAACCTAAAAGGTGAATTACAACAACTTGGTTTTGATGTGCAGTTGATTGGTCGTGCGAGTAAACAAAAAATCTGTTTAGAGCAAGATTTTGTTGATGAAGTATTACCGGTAAAAGGTCGCAATTATGTTTATCGCCAAGTGGAAAACAGCTTTACCCAGCCTAATGCAGCTGTAAATTGCAAGATGTTGGAATGGGCGATTGATTGCACTCTAGGTTCTCAAGGTGATTTATTAGAGCTGTATTGTGGTAACGGCAATTTCTCTATCGCCCTTGCACAAAACTTCCGTAAAGTCCTTGCTACCGAAATTGCCAAGCCATCTGTTGCAGCTGCACAATTTAATATTGCGGAAAATGGTATAGATAATCTACAAATTATCCGTATGTCCGCAGAAGAGTTTACCCAAGCAATGAATGGCGTACGTGAGTTTAATCGCTTAAAAGGCATTGATTTAAAAGCCTATCAATGCAATACGATTTTTGTGGATCCACCACGAGCAGGACTTGATCCTGACACGGTAAAACTGGTGCAGAATTACGATCGTATTTTGTATATTTCCTGCAATCCACATACCCTCTGTGAGAATTTACAAACCCTAAGCCAAACCCACCGCATTGAAAAAGCGGCGCTGTTTGATCAATTCCCTTACACAGATCATATGGAAAGCGGCGTATGGCTGGTAAGAAAATAAAAATTCAACTGCTTGCTGAAGCGGGAACATTGTCAGAATTGACCGCACTTTGTTCCCCTCTTGGTATTGAGCATTGTACTGAAAGTCCGCTTGCATTGGTACAAACTGAAACCCATCTTGTCTTGCGTAAACTGGATGAGCCTAAATTGGGCGATGTGTTTGTGGATTTCGTAGCCGGCGCAATGGCCCATCGTCGTAAATTTGGTGGTGGACGTGGCGAAGCTGTTGCCAAAGCTGTAGGTATTAAGGGTGCTGAATTACCTAATGTAATTGATGCTACAGCCGGACTTGGTCGAGATGCCTTTGTTCTAGCTTCTATCGGTTGCCAAGTGCGTTTAGTAGAACGTCACCCAGTAGTACATTTGCTATTGCAGGATGGTCTCAATCGTGCCTATCAGGATGCAGAAATAGGTGAAATGATGCAACAAAATATGCGCTTACTAGATGTTCATCATATTGCCGAACTTAATCCACAAACCGAGAGTGCCGATGTGGTGTATTTAGATCCAATGTATCCACATAAGCAAAAATCCGCCCTAGTTAAAAAAGAAATGCGTATATTCCAACATTTGGTTGGTGCAGATTTGGATTCCGATGAGCTCTTGACACCTGCGCTACAATTAGCCCGTAAACGTGTGGTGGTAAAACGTCCTGATTATGCAGAATTTTTAGCGCAAAAAGCACCTCATGTTAGTCGTGAAACCAAAAACCACCGCTTTGATATTTATATGGGAGAAGCACAATGCTAAAAGAAAGTGCAGTAGTGATGAGCTATGATGCAGAAACGGGTCTTGCTAAAGTGAAATGTCAATCACAAAGCGCCTGTGGAGCTTGTTCGGCTAGAGAAGCCTGTGGAACAGCTTCCCTTTCTGAGCTTAATGG
Source organism: uncultured bacterium (assembly GCA_905215245.1). Classification (GTDB taxonomy): domain Bacteria; phylum Pseudomonadota; class Gammaproteobacteria; order Enterobacterales; family Pasteurellaceae; genus Haemophilus_D. The sequence continues at coordinate 4,312 of CAJMPC010000069.1, forward strand.
AAAACGAGGTGAACATATCTTTACGCTAGAAACCATCACGCCACTACGTACAGGTCAAATGGTAGAAATCGGTCTAGAAGAAAAATCCATGTTATTTTCAGCATTGTTAATGTATATCGTGCCACTTTTCACGCTATTGGTTGCAACATTGCTTTCTAGCTATATCAGTGAAAATGAGCTCATCCGTGCGATTTTAATCTTTATGTTGACCGCACTTTCCTTTGTGATGGTTAAACGTTACACCCTAAAACTCGGCCAACAAACAGAATTTCAGCCTGTTTTGTTGAGAGTATTGTCCTAAATAAAAAGAGCGGTTGAAAACAAGTTAATTTTCAACCGCTCTTTTGTACTTAGCTTATTACTACTCGAAAGAGCCTACATTAAGATGTAGGCTTTTCTTTTTTAATTAAGCTTGAGATTTTTTAAGGTCAAATTTGTAAGAAACAAAACCATACAATGTCCAACCGATAAAGGTCACAATTGAACCGTATAGCATCGCTTGTTCACCCGCAGCATAAAGCGCATAGATACTATAGACTGAACCAATAAAGGCAACAAGAACAGTTTTTTTGTATTTTTGGTAAGGAACGTTTTCAGTTTTCAACAATACGGGAAGTGCAGCCATTGAGAGCAAGTATGGAATAACGTTCGTTACTACCGCGAGGTCCACCAACACATTGAATTGTTTATTTAATGATGGGCTGATTGTCATTAATGATAGTAATGTTTGTAACGCAGTGATGGTTACCATACCAACGATAGGCGCATCTTTGCTAGTAACTTTTTTGAAGAATGCTGGGAAATAACCTTCTTCCGCTGAAGATTTGAATACTTGAGCAATAGTGAACTGCCAACCTAATAATGAACCAAAACAAGACATCACCATTAAGCCCATGATGACTTTACCGATTGTTTCATTAAACATATGAGCAAAGGCTAAACCGAACGGTGCAGTTGAGTTAGCAAGTTCAAGATTAGGAACAATACCTGCGATAACGTTAGTAGAAACGATATAAATTACCGCCGCACCTAAAGTACCACCAAGTACCGCAATTGGTACGTTTTTCTCTGGATTTTCAACCGCATCAGAGTTCGCACAAGCAGACTCTAACCCTAAGAATGCCCATAATGTCATTGAAATAGATACACCGATCGCTTCAAAAGTAGGCACATTGTGTGGGTTCCAAGAATTTACATACATTGTACCATCAAACCATTTCCAACCGATGATTGAAATACCTACCACAGGAATGATTACACCCCAAATGGTGAATGAGCTGATGTTACCGGTGATTCTTGCACCACCAAAGTTAAGAACGGTTGCAAGCCAAAGAGTGAAGATTGTCCATAATGCGATAGAAAGTGGAGAAAGGGTTGCACCAAGGAACTCTGAGCCATAACCCACAGCAGAAATTGCGATTGCTGTATTGGCAATAACTAATGATACACCGTAAGTGTAGTTTGCCATGAAGTTACCGGCTTTACCGAAAGAGTATTCCGCATAACCGCCCATACCACCAGATTTTTTACTGAACATACCGCATTGTGCGAATGCATAAGCTAAGGCTGTTGAACCAACGGCTGTTACAAGCCAAGAAACGATGGAAATAGTCCCAATTTCGGCTAATTTGGTCGGTAACATAATGATACCGGAACCCATCATATTAACCATGGTAAGAATGGTGAGTTGTACCACACCAATTTTATTACTTTTAGCACTCATAATTTATACTCCTACAAGTGCGGTCAAAAAATCAGATGTTTTTAACCGCACTTTTTTGTTTGTGCTGAGAGGGTTATGAGGAAGAACCTCATAACCTCACTTTATTAATAGTCAGTTAAAACATAGCCATATGCACGAGTACGTCCATCAGGGTCTTTTTGTAAGTAAACCCCTTGGATTTCAGGTGCAAAGCCAGGTAATGTGTTGATACCTTCTTCTAATGCAAGGAAGTATTTTTGTGCAGTTGAACTCCATCTTTCCCCTGGAACCACGCATAACACACCTGGAGGATAAGGTAATGCACCTTCCGCAGCTACACGGCCAACAATGTCTGTTAATGGAACAAGCTCAACTTTGTTACGAACGAATTCAATATTCGCATCGTGTGGATTTAACGCATATTCCGGTAATGTTGCTTTGCGGAAGAGGTCTTTTTGAAGTTGTTTTACATTGCGGCTTACATAAAGGTCATGCATTTCTTGGCATAATTGACGAATGGTATAGCCTTTGTAACGGTCTTCATTGTTTTTATACACAGTTGGCAATACATCTTTTAATAAAGAGTCTTGTTTAATGTGTTTTTCAAACAAGGCGATTTGAGCGACCAAAGTTTGCATTTTAGTGAGGGTTTCTGCCGGAGTGAGCAAGAATAAGATTGAGTTCAAGTCACATTTTTCCGGAATAATACCGTTTTCACGTAAGTAGTTTGCAAGAATAGTTGCTGGTACACCAAATTTTTCATATTCGCCGGTTTCTAAGCTGATACCTGGAGTGGTAAGCAAGAATTTACATGGGTCAACGAAGTATTGTTCATCAGCATAGCCTTCAAATTTATGCCATGTATCTGTTGGGTGGAATTTGAAGAATTCGAGATTAGTTGCAATTTCTTCTGTGTCATAATCTTGCCATTTTTTACCTTTAATTGTGGTTGGAATAAATGGACGAATTAATTCACAGTGATTTAATACTAATTTACGTGCTTCGATACCTACTTTCACACATTCATGCCATAAACGACGACCTGCTTCACTACCTTGAATTTTCGCATTCACATCTAATGCCGCAAATAATGGATAGAACGGACTGGTTGACGCATGTAACATAAAGGCGTTATTGAAACGTTTGTGGTTTACATAACGATCTTGACCTTTAATGTGTTTATCTTTTTTGTGAATTTGTGAAGTTTGTGAGAAACCTGCTTGTTGTTTATGAACAGATTGGGTCACTAAAATACCTGGGTCGTTTTCATTTAATTCAAGCAATAATGGAGAGCAGTCTTTCATCATTGGAATGAATTGTTCATAACCTACCCATGCAGAGTCGAATAAGATGTAGTCACAAAGATGACCAATTTTATCTACCACTTGACGTGCGTTATAAATTGTACCGTCATAAGTACCTAATTGAATAACTGCTAAACGGAATGGACGTTTTTGGTTTAATTTTTCAGGTGCGACTTCTTTAATTAATGATTTCAAATAATCTTCTTCGAAGCAGTGACTGTCGATACCACCAATGAAACCAAATGGGTTACGTGCAGTTTCTAAGTAAATTGGGGTTGCACCCGCTTGAATTAATGCACCATGGTGGTTTGATTTGTGGTTATTACGGTCAAATAACACTAAATCGCCCGGAGCTAATACAGCATTTAACGCAACTTTGTTTGAAGAAGATGTACCATTTAATACGAAGTAAGTTTTATCTGCATTGAATACTTGAGCCGCATATTTTTGTGCATCACAAGCTGCACCTTCGTGAATTAACAAGTCACCTAATTTCACGTCAGCATTACAAATATCTGAACGGAAAATGTTTTCACCATAGAAGTCATAAAGGAAGCGACCAGCTGGATGTTTACGGTAGTATTGACCACCTTGGTGTCCCGGAAAATCAAAAGCAATATTACCCATTTCCACATATTCACTTAACATTTTGAAGAATGGCGGTAACATTTTTTCTTCATAAAATTTCGCTGCGGTTTCGATTTGACGACTATAAAGCTTAATGTCATAACCATTTAAATCTTGAATATGATAAATAGCATCATAGAATTTCGGATCAACTTGTTCTTCTTCAGTTTGAACAACAAATACTGGAATACCAAAATTTGTTGCTTGAATACGTTCAAGGTATTCACCGACATCCCCTGATGTCAACACAATAGCGGCAACATCAGTAAAGTCTGTTTTGTCAATTTCAACTAATTCTCTATTAGTAGAGAAATATTGTTCAACTTTTGGACTATATGCAATTTTTAAGTTTGGCATAATAAACTCCTTTTATTTATTTTTTTGACGTAAAGTTACCCTGCGTTATTAAAATTAATAACACAATAGATTTATTTAGAATAAAAAACCTTCTCTAGTTTTTATAAAAAAACTAAAGTAATAATTTTTTATTTTAAATTAAATAAGATTAAGTTAATTTCACAAAATATTTCTTGCCTGTTCTAGACAATACAAAAATATTCAGAAATTAATCTGTGGAGACTCTCTAAACAGAGAGAACAACTCTGTTTAGAGAGCCGTGTTGGATGGTTTGTTTTGAGAAGCAA
>CAJMPC010000070.1:0-8582 GCA_905215245.1 uncultured bacterium
TCGGCTTGGCAAGCACCACCATGATTATTTTGTGTAATGGGTGAAAAAATTAATGGAACAGCACTGGATGCTGCCACAGCTCTTGCAATTTCGACATCATTTAAATCTACACAAAGCCAATCAAAGAAATCTTGAGTGAAAGAGACCTCCTGTCCAGCGACCATGTCGGTGGCATTAATTACAGCAAAAGGTCCTTTACGTTGTTCAAGATCTGCAAATTTTTTTCCACGATATAAAGCAAGATTGAGCTGTTCCTGCAACAAATCGCTACGACCAAACTGTGGAGAAGTAAGCCGAGGCACATTACTCACCGAAAATACTTCATTGATGACTTTTTTCTGGAAATTCTTTTTCAAAAAAGAATTATTAAATTTAGGGATAATGTCCTGTCCTTCTAAAGCAAAATAGGCTGCTAATACTGAGCCGCCAGACACCCCATACACAATATCAATATTTTGCAATAAGGTGCTACCTTTCTCTGTTGGACGCACTGAGACATTTTGGAACTGCTCTAACACGCCATAACCTAAAGATGCCGCGCGAGAACCACCACCTGAAAAAGTCATAATCACCAAATTTTCTTTTTGTAATGCCTGCTGCATCGCATTTTCTAAACGATATCCCTTTTGTGGATCTATTTTCTCAATCGTTTTAGTGGGATGATAAGTAATTGAATTGCACGCAGCAAGCAAAGCAATACTGCAAGCAAGTAAACTTGATTTGAAAGGAAAATGAGTAAATTTCATAACAGTATTCCTTTACTGTGACGTTATTTATCTATTATATCTTTTTTAAAGGATATATACGTTTTGTCAAGGCTTTGTATCAAAAATAAAATGTGACAAAGATCTCATTCTTTACATTTTGATCTCAATCAAAAGTGCTAAATAACATATAATAAAAGGGTCTATTATTTATTTAACAATTATAAAAAAGGAATAAACATGAAAACATTGAGTGAATTTATTGTTGAACGCCAAGCGGAGTACCCAAATGCAAAAGGGGAACTTAGTGGTATTTTGTCTTCTATTCGTTTATTAGCAAAAATCATTCATCGTGATATCAACAAAGCGGGTTTAACCAATATTCTTGGTCAGTCTGGTGTCGAAAACGTGCAAGGTGAAAGCCAAATGAAATTGGATTTATTCGCCCATAACACAATGAGCGCAGCACTCATGTCACGTGAAGAAGTGGCGGGTTTTGCTTCTGAGGAAGAAGAAAGCTTTATCGCTTTTGATACTGAACGTGCTCGTAATGCGAAATATATTATTTTGACCGATCCTCTTGATGGTTCATCCAATATTGATGTGAACGTTTCGGTTGGGACAATCTTCTCTATTTACCGTCGTGTATCCCCTATTGGCTCACCTGTTACCTTAGAAGATTTTATGCAACCAGGTAATAAACAAGTCGCGGCGGGTTACATCGTGTATGGTTCTTCTACCATGTTGGTTTATACCACTGGTCACGGTGTGAATGGTTTCACTTATGATCCGTCTATCGGTACATTCTGTCTTTCTCATGAAAATATGCAAATGCCAAAAGAGGGCAAAATTTATTCCATCAATGAAGGACAATATCTCAAATTCCCACAAGGGGTAAAAAAATACATTAAATACTGCCAAGAGGAAGATAAAGCAACTAACCGTCCTTATGCTTCACGCTATATCGGGTCATTAGTGGCTGACTTCCATCGTAACTTATTAAAAGGCGGTATCTATATTTACCCAAGTGCAACTAACTATCCAAATGGTAAACTTCGTTTGCTTTATGAAGGCAATCCGATTGCATTCTTAGCAGAACAAGCGGGGGGTATTGCCTCTGATGGTTACAATCGAATTTTAGATATTCAACCAACAGCGCTTCACCAACGTATACCACTTTTCGTCGGTTCTGCAGAAATGGTGAAAAAAGCAGAAGAAATGATGAGAGAATTTAAAGAAGATTAAATTCCTAAAGTGCGGTCAGTTTTGACCGCACTTTTTTAGCAAACAAAAAGGCGAACCTTGTCAGTTCGCCTTTTTCATTAATGTTTGTCAATTAATCCCGTTTTCTTGCAAGTAGCCACCAAATAATCGCCATAAACAAGAGGCTTGGCATTAATGCGCCTAAAAAAGCTGGCGCATTAAATACCACACTCATTTGTCCAAAAATTTCATTGACGACATAGAACAAGAATCCAAAGCAAATCCCCGTTACAATTCTTGCCCCTGCGGTAACACTACGTAGTGAACCAAAGATAAAGGATAACGCAAGCATCATCATCACACCTACAGAAAGAGGCTGAAAAATCTTACGCCAATAGGTTAATTCAAAACGGCGAGAATCCTGTCCTGTTTGTTTTAAGAAAGCAATATATTCATACAAACCGGAAATAGATAATGAGGTTGGACGTAATGAAACTGCGCCTAATTTATCTGGCGTTAAGCTTGTTACCCAATCTTCTGTTAAACGGTTTGTCGTGGTAATTTGCTCTTTTGATACTGCTGAATTATTGACTTGGCGTAACTGCCATTGATTATTTTCAGCAGAATATTGTGCTTGATTTGCATGCTTCAAATGAGTGAGATTACGCTGTTCATCAAAGGTATAAATATAAATATCTTCTAATTTCGCATCATCTTTAATTCGACGAACATACACGAAATTATTACCGTCTTTTGCCCATACACCATTTTTTACCGAAAGCATTGAACCACCGGAAAGTGCACGAGTACGCATATCACGGGCAAACTGTTCAGTTTGTGGAATCCCCCACTCACCAATAATCATGGTAAAAAGCACCAGTGGAAGTGCCGTTTTCATGACGGCTAATCCAATTTTAAAGCGAGAAAAACCCGCAGATTGCATTACCACTAATTCACTGCGGCTGGCTAAATTACCTAACGCAATTAAGGCTCCTAACAAGGCCGCCATTGGGAAAAAGGTTTCCACATCTTTAGGAATGGTTAATCCTGTATAAGCCACCGCTTGCCAAATATCATAAGAACCTTTCCCTACGCTACGGAATTGCTCTACAAATTTGATAATTGCCGAAAGGCCAACCAACGTAAATAGCGTGGCAAAAATTGCCCCTAAGATGCTTTTACCGATATAACGATCAAGAGTATTCATCAACATTGTTATTACCCTTTTCTGAATACACGACGGAATTTATGCATAGCGGTACTATCCCAACTATTCAGCACAATTCCTAAAATTAAAAAGGCGATATTTACCAATGGCATTAATAAACCTGCATCAAGCTTACCTGCACCACCCGCAGATTTAAACGAGCTTTGTAATAAGAAGTAAATTAAATAAAGCAATAATGCCGGTAAGATTTTCGCGAAACGACCTTGACGAGGGTTCACTTTACTCATTGGTACAGCAATAAGCGCCATTAAAGGCACCGCTAAAATTAAGGTTATGCGCCAATGCAACTCTGCTTTTGCTGCTGCACTTTTATCTTTTAATAATTGCTCAAAAGATAATTCAGCTGCTTCATCACTTTCTGTATTTGTCTCTTGATGACCTAAATACGCTTGGTAATCATCAAAATGTGTAATACGGAAATCAGGAAGTACCGAAGTCCCTTCGACACGCAAGGTATTTTGTAAATTTAGCACTTGATCGCCATTTGGTAACGCTTTTAACTCACCTTTTTCAGCGGTAACTACTGATGGTTTCGTTTGACCTTTAGCTTTCATTTGGAAAAGATAGACATCACTGATTTGATTACCGTTAATCTTATCAATGAATAAGACGAAATTATTGTTGCTTGTGGACATGAATTGACCAGAAGTCAATGCGCCCATGGTAGGATTCGCTTTAGCATCTTCAACAATAGCTGCTTGTTTTTGAATGGCCCATGGGGAAAGCCATAAAGCATTGTAAGCAGCCAATCCCGCTGTGAGTAAAGAAAGAATTAACGCCACGCGAACAAGAATACGTTGGCCCACACCACAGGCTCGCATTACCGTAATTTCACTTTCTGCATAGAGACGACCAAAAGTCAGCAAAATGGCAATAAACAAACATAATGGCAACATTAATTGCGCCATTGTCGGCATCCCTAAACCGAGTAAAGAGAACACAAGATCGGCGGGAACCTTACCATTTGCCGCTGAACCAAGTACGCGAACAAGTTGTTGGCTGAAGAAAATTAAAAGCAAAATAAACAAAATCGCAATCTGGCTTTTAAAGACTTCCTTTGTTAAATATCGGGTTAATATCATTCTTTTTTCTAACTAAAAAACACGGGAAACTGGCTAATTTAGATGGCGTATGATACCTTATTTTGACTGATTTAAATAGCAAATTAGCAACATAAGGAAATAACATGAAATATCAAGCAAACTCAACCGCACTTTCTCAATCAACCGATTGCCTTATTATCGGCATTTATGAGAACAATGAATTGACAAAAAGTTTCAATGAAATCGATCAAATCACACAAGGCTACCTCAGCCAGTTAGCTCAAAGCCAAGATCTTTCAGGTAAAATTGGCCAAGCGACTCTGCTTCATTCATTACCTAATCTTGCGACTAAACGCGTGTTAGTCGCAGGTTGTGGTAAAAAAGGCGAAACGACTGAACGCCAATTTAAACAAATCATCCAACGCGTTACCCAAACATTAAAAGAATTAAATATTCAACAAGCGGTGAATAATTTAACGGATGTGGAAATTAAAGATCGCGATCTATTTTGGAATGTACGTTTTACTGTTGAAACCATCGAACATAGCCTTTATCAATTTGATGAATTTAAAAGTAAAAAAGCAGAGGCTATCCCACTTCAAGAAATCATTTTTAATACCGATGATTCACAAGCTCAGCAAGCCATCACAGAAGCACAAGCCATTGCAAATGGTGTAAAAGCTGCGCGTAATATCGCGAATATGCCACCTAATATTTGTACACCGGCTTATTTAGCTGAACAAGCTAAAAATTTAGCCGAAACATCAACCGCACTTTCCTTAGATGTGATTGATGAAGAAGACATGACAAAACTCGGCATGAATGCATATTTAGCGGTATCTGGTGGTTCTCAACACCCCGCTTACCTATCTATTTTGCATTTCAACAACGCCCCAGATAAAAATGCGAAACCTATCGTATTAGTGGGCAAAGGATTAACCTTTGATGCGGGCGGTATTTCTTTAAAACCAGCCGCAGAAATGGATGAGATGAAATACGATATGTGTGGTGCAGCTTCGGTATTTGGTACGATGAAAGCCATTGCAGAATTAAATCTACCACTCAATGTTATCGGTGTATTAGCAGGTTGTGAAAATTTGCCTGATGGCAATGCCTATCGCCCAGGCGATATTCTCACCACAATGAACGGTTTAACCGTAGAAGTATTAAATACAGATGCTGAAGGTCGTTTAGTGCTTTGTGATACATTAACTTATGTTGAACGTTTTGAACCGCAATATGTGATTGATGTTGCAACCCTGACTGGCGCTTGTGTGGTTGCTTTAGGTCAACATAACAGTGGCTTAGTTTCAACTAACGATGCCTTAGCCGAACAGTTATTACTAGCCGCACAGCAAACTACTGACAAAGCTTGGCGTTTACCATTAAGTGAAGAATATCAAGAGCAATTAAAATCCCCATTTGCTGATTTGGCAAATATTGGCGGTCGTTGGGGCGGTGCAATTACTGCAGGCGCATTCCTCTCTAATTTTACGAAAAAATATACTTGGGCACATTTAGATATTGCTGGGACAGCTTGGCTTCAAGGCGCCAATAAAGGAGCAACAGGTCGCCCGGTTTCTTTATTAACGCAATTCTTAATTAACCAAACTAAATAATTAATATATAGGGCTAACATTACGTTAGCCCTAAATTTTTCCAAAAATCTGACCGCACTTATTCTAATTCGAACTCCATCAGTAATGGATTATGATCTGAAGAAGTAACCACTTCTGATGTTGCTCTAGCCACTTTTACGCCTCTCTTGAAAATATAATCCAGTGGATAACCTAAGAATCGTACTCGTTCATCTTGAGAAAGCGTCACAGAATCTAATCCATATTTTTGCATCAGATTATTGACTAAATTCAGACGACGTTCATTCCACGCATTAAAATCACCAGACATGATGATAGGACCTTGATGATTTTCAACAAAGGAAAATAGCTGCTCTAACTGGGTTTGATAAGTGGAAATGCCCCATTCAAAATTAATTAAATGCACATTAATAAGTAGCAAACTATCGCCTTTTTCTAATGGAAAATTCATCACACTTGCCACTTTGGGAATTTGTATTAATGGTTCAGCTACGCCACCACCGCAATACCATTCTGGCTGTGTTTGGGTAAATGTTTTTACACCTGATAAGAGATCTTTAAAAGAAAAAGAGGACACAAAAAGTGCGGTCGAAAATGTACTTAAATTTTGATGCTGCGTCGCCTCTTGTAATAACACAAAATCCGCTTGTTTAGAAAGTCGTTCTAAATCCTCTTGCCATCCTGTATCTTGTCCCTTATGCACATTCCAAGTTATCAAATTAAAACGAGAACTGGCTAATTTAGGCACTGAATAATCAGCCTTGTCACATTGCATATTTAACTTGTTTTTAAAAGGAATATAACTCACTTTTTGTGACGTTTTTAGTTGAATAAATGTACGGTCAAAAATCGTTAAATTCGTAAGAAAATATCCAACACCTAAAACCACTAACACTAAGCCAATAGCCAAAAATCGATAGATTCGCTTCATGATTATCCCCTCTCTATGCTCGAATAATAACACCTCATCAAAGCAATGCAACTTTCACTTTAATACGCATCAATACCTACCTACAACACGGTAACTTTAACTTTTAGCTTTGATTTAAATCATACTTTGCTAAAAAATCCGTTGCATTTTTCTTTCATTATCTTAGTATTTCACTCAACTTTTTAACTCTACCTAATCAATAAGGAGATTCATTATGTCTTTTGGAGATAAAAAATTAAGTGAAATCGCTGTCAGCGTACCCGGCTCAACTTCCCTACTTCGTAAATACGATTTGGATTTCTGCTGCGGAGGTTCTGATACGCTTGCAAACGCCGCCGCAGAAAAAGGATTAAATTTAGCCGAAATTGAAACCCGTTTAATTGAGCTTCAAAACAGCAAAGCAGAAAACCCAGAGGAATATTGGGTTAATGCAACTTATCCTGAAATTATCGATCATATTTTAGTTCGCTACCATCAACGTCACCGTGAACAGCTTCAAGAATTAATCGTCTTAGCGGATCGTGTAGAAAGTGTTCATGGCGATCGTGAAGATTGTCCAATGGGTGTGGCAGCTGAATTACGCAATGTATATGAAGATTTGAGCAACCATATGATGAAAGAAGAGCACGTGCTTTTCCCAATGATCAAAGCCGGTAACTATATGATGGCGCAAATGCCAATTCGTATGATGGAAATGGAACACGCAGAACACGGTGAACATTTAGATGTATTAAAATCATTAACAAACAATATGACACCTCCTGCTGATGCTTGCAATACATGGCGTGCACTTTACAGCGGTATTCAAGAATTTGCAGACGATTTAATGATGCATATTCACCGTGAAAATAATATTTTATTCCCACGTGTTATTGCTGAAAATCACTAAGCGAAAATCAATAATAAAGAAAAAGGGCGAAATCATTCGCCCTTTAAATTTAGCCTAAAACTGACCGCACTTTATTTCTCTTCACTGCCTTTATATAAACGGTTTTTATACAAATAGCTGCCAAGTAAAGCATGTGCCAAGGCTTCTTTTTTCATTTCTTCCGGCACCTCTTTTTCGGTCAATGTATCTTTCTCTTTATCATACACATAGCCTTTTGCTTTGCTATTTGGTGTTTGGATAACGACATCATGATTACCTTTCATTAAGGCTTGGGTTTGATCGAATTGCATAAAGGCGCGATTCGGATTCACATCTTGTGTTAAATCAAAGCCAATCATCGGATAATTACCACTTACGCCCGCAATAGAAAGCAAGGTTGTCGGCATATCAATTTGACTCACTAAACGACTGTCTCGGCGTGGTGCAACATGATCACCTAAAATTAACGCAGGAATATGGAAATGCTTAATTGGCACTAAGCTTGCACCCGCTGCACGGGAATCATGGTCTGCAATCACCAAGAACACGGTATCTTTCCAATAATTAGATTGTTTCGCTAAGTTGAAGAAATAACCAATCGCATAATCTGCATATTTCGCACTGTTATTACGTGTGGCTTTTGGTTGTTCATAAAGCTCAATTTTACCATCCGGAAATTCAAAAGGATCGTGATTGCTCGAACTAAACACTAAGCTAAAGAATGGTTTTCCTTCATTCTGTAATTGGGTAAAGGTTTCGTTCGCTTTATCAAATAAATCCTCATCACTTACGCCCCAAGTCGCGGTAAATTTTGGATTTTGATAATCCTTTTGATCGATAATATTTTGGAAGCCATTGCCATAGAAGAAGCTTGCCATGTTATCAAAGTGTTTTTCACCGCCATAAATAAAGGAAGTGTTGTAACCTTGTTTGGCAAGTAAATCAGCAATGGTAAAGAAGCCACTTTGACTGTTATTCAATTTCACCACTGCACGTGCTGGAGTTGG
>CAJMPC010000071.1:0-8490 GCA_905215245.1 uncultured bacterium
ACAAGAAAAAATTGCTGTATTGTTAGGCGGCACATCTGCTGAACGTGAAGTTTCCCTTAATTCTGGCGCAGCCGTGTTAAACGCATTAGTGAGCCAAGGTTATAATGCACATGGTATCGATCCTAAAGAATATAATGTCGCGAATTTAAAAGCAGATGGTTTTGATCGCGTTTTTAACATTTTACATGGTCGTGGTGGTGAAGATGGCACCATGCAAGGTTTATTAGAACAAATTGGCTTACCTTATACTGGTTGTGGCGTGATGGCTTCAGCGTTAACCATGGATAAAATGCGTACTAAAATGTTATGGAAATCCTTTGGTTTACCTGTTGCCGATATGGAGATCGTGACCAAAGAAAACGCTCACGAACTAAACCCACAAGCCGTGGTCGAAAAATTAGGTTTACCTTTAATGGTTAAGCCGTCTCTTGAGGGGTCAAGTGTCGGTTTAACGAAAGTAAAAGTAGTTGAAGAATTAAAAAGTGCGGTCGATTATGCACTTAAATTTGATAACACCATTTTGATTGAAGAATGGTTAGCTGGCGATGAATTAACTGTGCCTGTTTTAGGTGGCGAAGTATTGCCTGCTGTTCGCATTGTGCCAGAAGGTGAGTTTTATGATTATGATGCGAAATATATTTCAGATAACACTCAATATTTTTGCCCTGCTGGCCTTTCAGCTGAACGTGAGCAAGAATTAGCGAAATTAGTTAAACGAGCTTATGACGTCGTGGGTTGTCGTGGCTGGAGCCGCATTGATGTAATGACCGATGCACAAGGTAATTTCCGTTTAGTTGAAGTAAACACAAACCCTGGTATGACAAGTCACAGTTTATTCCCTAAATCTGCGTCAACAGTCGGTATTTCATTTGAACAACTCGTCGTGAAAATTTTGGAGTTGAGTGCGTAATGAATGTAATTAAGCGCAAAAATACACCGCCAACGCAATTTGCTCGTTCATCTAACGGAGAAGGTAAATTCCGTTTTATGTTGCAGATTAAACTTGCTTTGGTGTTACTTTGTGCGGGGCTAGGGTATTTCGTTTATTCAAACTGGCAAAATTGGCTTGAAAGCTTAGACGGTGATAGAAAAATCACTGCCTATGCATTAGTGGGCCAAAATGAATTTACCACTTATCCAGATGTGCAAGACGTATTGCTCAAAATGGGCTCTCTCAAGGGCTTCTGGGGACAAGACGTTAAGCAAATTCAAGAACAGCTTGAAACGATTCCTTGGGTAAAAGGTGCGGTAGTTCGTAAAATTTGGCCAAATCGTTTAAGTATCTGGTTATCAGAATATCAGCCAGTTGCAATTTGGAATAAAACAGAGTTCGTCACAAAAGAGGGAACGGTTTTCCAATTACCGATGGATAAGTTAAAAGAAAAAGCTTTACCTTATTTAGGTGGTCCGGATTATCAAAGCTTGAAAGTTTTAGAGGCTTGGAATCAAATTTTTGCTGATTTTAAGGCGAAAAATTTGCTGGTTAAAGGCGTGACAATTGATGATCGTGGTGCGTGGCAAGTTACGCTAGATAATGATATAGTATTGAAACTTGGGCGCGGAGATTGGAAACCAAAATTAGATCGATTTGTAACGATTTACCCACAAATTGAAGTGCCTGAAGGTAAACGAATTGATTATGTAGATTTGCGCTATGCATCTGCATCAGCAGCGGTTGGATTGATAGAGAAATAAAAAATAATTCATTGGGTGTAATAAGAAAATGGCAAAAGAGTTGGAACCGAAAGTCATTGTAGGTCTTGAAGTTGGTACATCAAAAGTTGTTGCTGTTGTTGGGGAAGTGCTTCCTGATGGCGTAGTAAATGTACTTGGCGTGGGTAGTTGTCCATCGAAAGGGATTGATCGTGGCAGTATTACTGATTTAGATGCCGTTGTTAACTCTATCCAACGTGCTATTGAAGCGGCTGAATCAATGGCTGATTGCCAAATTATGAGTGTGACTCTTGCAATTACGGGTGAACATATTCAAAGCCTGAATGAGAGCGGTTTTGTTGCTATTTCTGATAATGAAGTGACTCAAGATGAAATTGATGATGCTTTACATACAGCGAGCTCAGTAAAATTACCCGAAGGCCTTTCTTTATTACACATTATTCCTCAAGAATACGCGGTAGATAAACAAGTTAATATTAAAAATCCATTAGGTTTGCAAGGCGTCCGTTTAAAAGCAAATGTACACCTAATTGCTTGTCACCAAGACTGGCAAAATAACTTAAAAAAAGCAGTTGAACGTTGCGGATTACAAGTTGATAAAGTCGTGTTCTCCGGCTTTGCAGCAACACATTCTGTTTTAACTGAAGATGAAAAAGATCTTGGTGTTTGCTTAGTTGATTTCGGTGCAGGCACCATGAATATGATGGTTTACACCAATGGCTCATTGCGTTTCAGCAAGGTTATTCCTTACGCAGGCAATATTGTCACGAATGATATTGCTCATGCATGTACCGTTTCTCGTGCAGAAGCTGAACGTATTAAAGTGAACTATGCAAGTGCATTGTATCCAGCGCGTCTACATGGCGATAAAAAAATTGAAGTGGCAAGTATTGGTGGTCGAGCGCCACGAGCTTTAACAAAAAGTGATTTATCTTTAATCACTTCAGCAAGATATATTGAACTATTAGGCGTTGTTAAGGACGAATTAGATAAGCTTAAAGCAGATTTAGAAAGCAAACATATTAAATTTGAATTGATTGCTGGTGTCGTTATTACCGGTGGTGGTGCACAAATTGAAGATTTAAAAGATTGTGCATCAAGTGTATTTGGTTGTCAGGTTCGTATTGGTAGTCCATTAAATATTACGGGTTTAACAGATTATGTGAATCGCCCACAATATTCAACTGTAGTGGGATTATTACAATACCATCATCAAAATAGTGATAATGATCCTGTGGATAGTAACTATGGTGATGAAGCATTAGGCAAAAAATTCTGGAAAGGCCTTAAAAATATTTTCAATAAAGTGAAATCAGAATTTTGATCATTTTGACTTTTTCATTTACAATAAGAAAGATTTAACTTTTATTAATATGCTAGCAGAGTATTAGCAGTAACGGAGAACAGCAAATGTTATACCCAGAGTATGGTGATTTTGAAGAGCAAACAGGTGCACTGATTAAGGTTGTCGGTGTCGGTGGAGGCGGCGGTAACGCAGTTAACCACATGGTTGCTAACATGGTGCAACAAGAATTCAATGGTAATTTCTTGGGCGAAAGTGCAATTGATAGCGAAGAACACGGTAAAATCGTATTTTATGCGGTGAATACCGATGCGCAAGCATTACGCAAAAGCCAAGTTCAACAAACTGTACAAATTGGTGGGGCAACAACGAAAGGTCTTGGTGCGGGGGCAAACCCAAATGTAGGTCGTAAAGCGGCTGAAGATGACCAAGAAGAAATCCGTAAAATGCTTGAAGGTGCAGACATGGTCTTTATCGCTGCCGGTATGGGTGGTGGTACAGGTACTGGTGCCGCACCGATCGTCGCTAAAGTTGCGAAAGAATTAGGCATTTTAACTGTTGCTGTTGTTACTAAGCCATTTAGCTTTGAAGGCAAAAAACGTATGCAATTTGCTGAATTAGGGATTAAAGATCTTTCACAATACGTGGATTCAATGATCATTATTCCTAACCAACAAATCCAAAAAGTTCTCCCGAAAAATGCAACGTTAATTGATGCTTTTGCTGCTGCAAATGACGTATTACGTAACTCTGTTATGGGCATCTCAGATATGATTACGTCTCCAGGTTTAATCAACGTGGACTTCGCAGACGTAAGAACCGTTATGTCAGAAATGGGCCAAGCAATGATTGGTTTCGGTTCAGCTCAAAGTGAACCAGGTGCGGGCCGTGCAGAAGAAGCAGCACGTCTTGCAATAAAAAATGATTTATTAGAGAAAGTCGATCTTTCTAATGCTAAAGGTATCCTTGTTAATATTACCTCAGGTATGGATCTCGGCTTTGATGAATTTAACGTGGTGGGTGACACAGTAGGTAGCTTTGCATCAGAAGATGCGACTATCGTTGTAGGTACCAGTTTAGTCCCTGAAATGAGTAATGAAATTCGTGTGACGATCGTTGCAACAGGTTTAGGTGATGTTGTTGCGGCTGAGCCGGTAGTGATTGCTCGTCCTCAAGCAGCAGTACAACAAGCTCCAGTTCAACAACCTGTAGCGCAAGAAACGATTCAACCACAACCGCCAGTTGGTTTACATGGTTTAGATGCATTAAGACATAATCCACAACCAGAACCAGCACAGGAACAAAATTCGCAATACGGTAACTTAAATAAACCGCTTGATCCAAGCCGTTTAGAACAGTTAAGAAATAATCCTAACTTCTTCAATCCGGCATCATTTGGTCGTGATGAGAAATAAGAGTAGAAGTAATCTTGTTGTGAAGCAATAAGGTAAAAGAGATGATTAAACAAAGAACATTAAAACAAAGCATTAAAGTCACAGGTGTAGGCTTACATAGCGGTAAAAAAGTAACATTAACGTTGCGCCCAGCTATGCCGAATACTGGCGTGATTTACTGTCGTACCGATCTTAATCCGCCGGTGACTTTCCCTGCGAATGCGGATTCAGTGCGCGATACAATGCTTTGTACTGCACTTGTGAATGAACAAGGTGTGCGTGTTTCAACCGTAGAACACTTAAACGCAGCATTAGCAGGTTTAGGTATCGATAATATCATTATCGAAGTTGATGCACCTGAAATTCCAATTATGGACGGTAGTGCAAGCCCATTCATTTACTTGCTTTTAGACGCAGGTATTGAAGAACAAAATGCACCGAAGAAATTTATTCGTATTAAGAAAAATATACGAGTAGAAGACGGTGATAAATGGGCAGAATTTAAACCTTACAATGGTTTCCGTTTAGATTTCACAATCGACTTTGATCATCCAGCGATTAGTAAAAATGTACGTAATTATGTGATGGATTTCTCAGCTCAAGCATTCGTACATCAAATTAGTCGTGCAAGAACCTTTGGTTTCATGAAAGATATTGAGTATCTTCAATCTCAAGGTCTTGCGCTAGGTGGTAGCTTAGATAATGCTATCGTATTAGATGATTACCGTATCTTAAATGAAGACGGGTTACGCTTCAGAGATGAATTGGTTCGTCACAAGATGCTTGATGCGATTGGCGATCTTTATATGTGTGGCTATAACATCATCGGTGATTTCAAAGCTTATAAATCTGGTCACGGTTTAAATAATAAGTTACTCCGTGCTGTACTTGCCGATCAGGAAGCGTGGGAATTTGTTACCTTTGAAGATAAGAAACAAGTTCCACAAGGTTATGTTGCACCTGCGCAGGTACTCATCTAACAATGTTTTGTTGAAAAGCTATACTTCTTTCGGGAGTATAGCTTTTTTATTTCCCATCTTGCTCTGTTATTTTTGTTTTATGCGAAGGTAAAGAGCGGTCAAAAATAGAGGTATTTTTATATGAAAAAATTATTTACCGTGCTTCCTCTTGTGTTAGCAACTTCTGCAGCAATGGCATATGAACAAGATAAAACCTATCAATTTACCATATTGCACACCAATGATACGCACGGACATTTTTGGCCGAATGCAAAAGGTGAATATGGCTTTCCAGCACACAAAACAATTGTTAATCGCGTAAAAGCTGAAGTCGAGCAAAAAGGTGGCTCACTCGTTTTATTAAATGCAGGTGATTTTAATATGGTGTACCTGAGTCAGATATGCAAACGGCAGAACCTGACATTAAAGCAATGAATGCGATGGGCTATGAAGCAACCGTATTAGGTAACCACGAGTTTGATAATCCACTACAAATTCTTGATATGCAAGAAAAATGGGCAAACTTCCCATTCTTATCTGCGAATGTGATTAATACTAAAACAGGTAAAACTTTAGTTAAGCCTTATACCATTTTAAATAAACAAGATCTTAAAATTGCCGTGGTAGGTTTAACCACAGAAGATACTGCAAAATTAGGTAACCCAGAATACCTTCACAATGTGAAATTTGAAGATCCAACAACGGTAGCAAAAGCCACATTAAAGGAGCTAAATGAAAAAGTTAAGCCGGATGTAAAAATCGCTTTAACGCATATGGGCTATTATTATGATGCGAAACATGGTTCAAATGCGCCGGGTGATGTAAGTCTTGCACGAAATTTAGATAAAGGCGCATTTGATATGATTATTGGTGGTCACAGCCATGATCCGATTTGTGTGGATGATAAAGGGGTATGGATTAAAGATTATCAACCAACTCAGCCATGTAAACCAGATTTCCAAAATGGTACTTGGATTATGCAAGCATTTGAATGGGGTAAATATGTTGGTCGAGCTGACTTTGAGTTCAAAAATGGTGAGTTAAAATTAGTGAATTATCAATTAATTCCAGTGAACTTGAAGAAAAAAGTGAAAAAAGAAGATGGCAAAACAGAATATGTGAACTATGCCGAAGAGATTCCACAAGATCCGGAAATGGAAAAACTTTTAAAGTCTTACCAAGATAAAGGTGATGCTTTATTAAGCCAAAAAGTGGGGAAATTAAATGGTAAGTTAGAAGGTGATCGTACCATTATTCGTTTTGAACAAACTAACCTTGGTCACTTAATTGCAGAAGCACAACGTCAAAAAGCGAAAGCAGACATTGGTATCATGAACTCTGGTGGTATTCGTGATTCTATCCAAGAAGGTGATGTAACCTATAAAGATATTTTAAAAATCCATCCATTTGGTAATATTGTGAGCTATTTTGAATTAACCGGTAAAGAATTATTGGATTATTTAAATGTAGTCGCATTGAAAGAAGTAGATTCTGGTGCCTATGCACAATATTCAGGTATCAGCATGACAGTAAATCGTGCGGATAAGAAAGTTGAAAATGTGAAAATTCAAGGTAAACCATTGGATTTAAATAAAACTTACCGTATTTCAGTCCCAAGCTATAATGCAGCTGGTGGAGATGGTTATCCGGTTATGACCAAAAATCCAACTTTCGTTAACACAGGTTTTATTGATGCGGATGTTTTAAAAGAATTTTTTGAGAAAAATTCACCTATTAGTGCTGAAAAATATATCCCTCATAATGAAGTAACCTTTAAATAAGGAATGAAATGGCATTAGATTTATCAGAAATTCGTCAGCAAATTACGCAAATTGATCGCAGCTTGTTAAAGCTGCTTTCAGAGCGTCATCGTCTGGCATATGATGTAGTGAGAAGCAAAGAAGTGACGCAAAAAGCGTTGCGTGATTTAGAGCGAGAGCAACAACTCTTACAAGAGCTTGTGCAGTTTGCTGAAAGTCAAAATTATCAGCTTGAACCACAATATATTACGTCAGTCTTCCAAAAGATCATTGAAGATTCTGTGTTAAC
This sequence comes from uncultured bacterium, assembly GCA_905215245.1. Taxonomy (GTDB): domain Bacteria; phylum Pseudomonadota; class Gammaproteobacteria; order Enterobacterales; family Pasteurellaceae; genus Haemophilus_D. The sequence goes on from CAJMPC010000071.1 coordinate 7,380, forward strand.
ACAACAAGTGTATTTGCAGAAAAAGCTCAATGAGCAACGAGAAGAAACGTTACATATTGCTTTCTTAGGCAAGCGTGGTTCTTACTCTAATTTGGCTGCGCGTAATTATGCGGCTCGTTATAATCAGCAGTTTGCTGAAATCAGTTGTGACTCCTTTGCTCAAATTTTTGAAAAGGTTGAAAGTGGAGAAGCTGATTATGGTGTACTGCCTTTAGAAAACACTACGTCAGGTGCAATTAATGAAGTTTATGATTTGCTTCAACATACCACCTTATCTTTGGTGGGCGAGTTGGCTTATCCTATTAAGCACTGTGTTTTAGTGAATGAGCAGGATGATTTAAGCAAAATTGATACACTTTATAGCCATCCACAGGTGATCCAGCAGTGTAGTCAATTTATTCAAAGTCTTGAGCGTGTGCATATTGAGTTCTGCGAAAGTAGCTCTCATGCAATGCAGCTTGTGGCAAGCTTGAATAAACCAAATATTGCGGCATTAGGTAATGAAGATGGCGGCAAGCTTTACGGCTTACATGTGTTAAAACATAATATTGCGAACCAAGAAAACAACATTACTCGTTTCATTGTTGTAGCCAAACAAGCACGTGAAGTCTCACCACAAATTCATACTAAAACTTTATTGTTGATGACCACATCGCAACAAGCGGGTTCTTTGGTGGATGCTTTACTTGTGTTTAAAAAGCACGGTATTAATATGACTAAGCTTGAATCTCGTCCTATTTATGGCAAACCTTGGGAAGAAATGTTCTATTTGGAGATTGAAGGAAATATTCATCATCCAGATACCCAAATTGCCTTGGAAGAGCTTAAGCAGTTCAGTAATTATCTGAAAGTGCTTGGTTGTTATCCAAGTGAAATAGTGAAACCTGCGAAGGTATAACGAAAATAAAAAAGAGCGGTCAATTTTAAAGTTGTTTTAAATCGACCGCTCTTTTTATTGGGAATTCTTAAGCTTTTTTCAAGAACTCTGATTTCAACATGATTTTGCCACAATCGACGTTGTGATCACCGTTTACTAAACGGATGTTTTTGAATTTCGTGCCTTTCTTCAACACTTCAGATGAACCTTTTAATTTCAAATCTTTAATTAAAA
>CAJMPC010000072.1:0-8448 GCA_905215245.1 uncultured bacterium
TCACGCGACGTGATTGTGTGTAAGTTCTAGCCCAGTAATCTTCATCTAATGAACTAATTGTTACACCTTGGCTTGAACTTGCATGCATAAATTGGTTGTTACCAATATAAACGCCTACATGGCTATTTCGACGGAAGAACACTAAATCGCCTTTACGTAATTCATGTTTTTGGATTTGACGACCTAAATAGCGTTGTTCTGAAGTTGTGCGAGGAAGTTCCACACCATAAGCATCAAGGAAAGCGGTTTGCATAAATGCAGAACAGTCAATACCACGTTTTGTGCTTCCGCCCATTCTATAACGTGTACCACCCCATTCGTTATAAACTTGAGCAAGTGCTTTATCACCAATTAAACCAGATTTAGGACGGTTTGTTCTTAATTTAGGCTGAAGTCCACCTTGTTTCCCATCTAAACCTGCAATTAAACCCGTTAGCTCCGCATCATCGCTCTCTGTAATTACTCCATTATGAGCCTGCCTAGAGCCATTAGAACAGGCTGTTGTCAACACGGCCAATCCTACAATAATCAAAATCTTCTTTAACATAGCTTTTAAATAATAAAAAAATATAAAAATAAAACTGGTTGGATTTTATCAAAAAGTCATTTTGACCGCCAGTTTTTATTGAATTTTTATGCAATTTTGTGAGTTATCTCTCAAAAAATAAAGGCCACTCATTCGAGTAGCCTTTATGGACGATTTCAATTAATTATTTTTTCTTCGCTTTTGCGTTTGGAAGGTCAGTAATTGAACCTTCAAACACTTCAGCCGCAAGACCAACAGATTCGTGAAGTGTTGGGTGAGCATGAATGGTTAATGCGATATCTTCTGCATCACAACCCATTTCGATCGCAAGACCGATTTCACCTAATAATTCACCACCGTTAGATCCAACGATTGCCCCACCAAGTACGCGATGAGTATCTTTATCGAAGATTAATTTGGTCATACCTTCAGCACATTCTGAAGCAATCGCACGACCTGAAGCAGCCCAAGGGAATTTAGCCACTTCGTAGTTTAAACCTTCTTGTTTACATTCTTTCTCAGTTTTACCTACCCAAGCCACTTCTGGTTCAGTATAAGCAATAGAAGGAATGACTTTTGGATCGAAGTAGTGTTTTTTCCCTGCGATCACTTCTGCTGCAACGTGACCTTCATGAACACCTTTATGTGCTAACATTGGTTGGCCAACGATATCACCGATTGCGAAGATATGAGGCACATTAGTGCGCATTTGTTTATCAACATGAATGAAACCACGCTCATCCACTTCAACACCTGCTTTACCAGCATCGATCAATTTACCATTTGGTGTACGACCGATTGCAACTAATACTGCATCATAACGTTTAGTATCGTTGCATGCCTTACCTTCCATTGAAACATAGATACCATCATCTTTTGCTTCAACTGCAGTCACTTTAGTTTCAAGCATTAACTTGAATTTTTTCTCAACTTGTTTGGTATAAATACCTACCACATCTTTATCTGCTGCTGGAATTACTTGGTCAAACATTTCAACCACTTCAACTTCAGAACCTAATGCATCATATACGGTACCCATCTCTAAACCGATGATACCACCGCCCATGATTAAAAGTTTTTTCGGTACTTCTTTTAATTTAAGTGCATCTGTTGAATCCCAAATACGTGGATCTTCATGTGGGATAAATGGTAATTGAATTGGACGAGAACCCGCTGCGATAATGGCATTATCAAATTTAACAGTAGTTGGGTTACCATCACGGTCACGTGCAACTAATGTATTTGGGTCAGTAAATGCTGCTAAACCTTCAACTACAGTCACTTTACGTGCTTTTGCCATACCCGCTAAGCCACCAGTTAATTTAGCAACTACTGCATCTTTACCTGCACGAACTTCATCTAAATTGATGGTTGGTTCACCAAAGTAAACACCATTTTTAGTTGCGTGTTTCGCTTCTTCAATTACTTTCGCTACGTGAAGTAATGCTTTAGAAGGGATACAACCTACGTTTAAACATACCCCACCTAATGTTGAATAACGTTCAACAAGTACTGTTTCTAAACCTAAGTCCGCACAACGGAATGCCGCTGAATAACCTGCAGGACCAGCACCAAGTACCACAACTTGGGTTTTAATTTCTTTACTCATTTTTACCTCGTAAAAACGTTCAAATTTTTGACCGCACTTTGCGATCCTTTCTGTAAGATGCGAGCCTAATCACTCACATCTTACCGCGTTAATTACATCACTAAGCGACGTAAGTCAGCTAATACGCCATTGATATAGTTTAAGAAACGAGCACCATCAGCACCATCGATCACTCGGTGGTCGAAAGATAATGATAATGGAAGCATTAAACGTGGCTCAAATTCTTTACCATTCCAAATCGGTTGCATTTCTGATTTAGACACACCTAAGATGGCTACTTCAGGTGCATTTACGATTGGCGTAAAGTGAGTTGTACCAATACCGCCTAAGCTTGAAATGGTGAAACAACCACCTTGCATATCAGAACCTGAAAGTTTACCGTCACGTGCTTTTTTGGAGACTTCCATTAATTCACGAGAGAGTTCGATAATACCTTTTTTATTCACGTTTTTAAATACAGGTACAACGAGACCGTTTGGTGTATCTACCGCTACGCCAATGTTGATGTATTTTTTAAGTGTTAATTTTTGTCCGTCTTCAGAGATAGAGCTATTGAAACGTGGGAACGCTTCTAATGCTTTCGCTACCGCTTTCATAATGAACACAACTGGTGTAATTTTCACATCCAATTTTTGTTTTTCAACAATCTTGTTCTGTTCTTTACGGAATGCTTCCAAATCAGTGATATCTGTGCGATCGAAGTGAGTAACATGTGGAATCATTACCCAGTTACGATGTAAGTTCGCACCAGTGATTTTGTTGATACGGTTTAATTCAACTTCTTCTACTTCACCAAATTTGCTGAAGTCAACTTTCGGCCATGGTAATAAGCCTAAGCCTGCACCATTTGCCACACCATTACCCGCTGCTGCAGAAGATACAGCACCTGTTTCAAACGCTTTAACAGCGGTTTTCACGTAAGCTTGGATATCTTCTTTCACAACACGACCTTTACGACCCGTACCTTTTACGCGATCAAGGTTAATACCGTATTCACGCGCTAAGCGACGAATCACCGGTGTTGCGTGTGCATAACCTGCACTTGCTACAACTTGTTCTTGGCTTAAACCAGATACATTACCTGATTGTGCTGTCGGCGCTGCTGCAGGTGCTGCTTGAGGTGCTGGAGCTGCCGCTGCTGGAGCTGCTGCAGGCGCAGGTGCTGCACCTGCCACTTCAAATTTCATAATTAATGAACCAGTTGAAACTTTATCACCTGATTTCACTAAAATTTCTTTTACTACACCCGCAAACGGAGCTGGCACTTCCATTGAGGCCTTATCGCCTTCAACGGTGATTAAAGATTGCTCTTCAGAAACGCTGTCACCAACGGCAACCATGATTTCAGTTACGTTAACTTCATCACCACCGATATCCGGTACATTCACTTCTTTAATAATGGCTGAAGCTGTTGGTGCTGCTGCAGCAGCACCTGCAGCCTGTTGAGCTGGCGCTGCGGCTGGTGCTGCACCTACCACTTCAAATTTCATGATTAATTTGCCAGTAACAACTTTATCGCCCACGTTGATTAAAATTTCTTTTACCACGCCAGCAACTGGAGCAGGTACTTCCATTGACGCTTTATCACCTTCAACATTGATGATTGATTGGTCAACTTCAACGGTATCGCCTACTTTCACCATAATATCAGTCACGTTTACTTCGTCTGAACCGATATCTGGTACATTGACTTCAACTACACTTGCAGCTGCTGGTGCGGCTGCCGGCGCAGGTGCTGCTGGAGCAGGCGCTGCCGCATCTGCTGACTCTAAAACAAGCATTGGTGTGCCAGTTGTGACTTTATCACCCACTTTTACTAATACTTCTTTTACCACACCGGCTTCTGGTGCGGGTACTTCCATTGAAGCTTTATCACCTTCAACATTAATAATGCTTTGATCTGCGGTAATGGTATCACCTACTTTCACCATCACTTCTGTTACGGTAACTTCATCACTACCGATATCAGGAATTTGAATTTGTTTTGACATGTTATCTTACCTTTAAAAAACGCAGTTAAAATCAACCGCACTTTATTTGTATTTGTAGATGTTCCTGTGTGCTTTCACACACAGGATATTTTTATTAAGCGTAAAGCGGATTTAAAATTTCAGTTTTTAAACCAAATTTCGCGATTGCATCAGCCACCACTTTCGCATCAAATTTGCCTTGTTTTGCAAGCTCATGTAATGCTGCAACCACAACATAACGCGCATCCACTTCGAAGTGTTCACGTAAGTTTTCACGGCTATCTGAACGACCGAAACCGTCAGTACCTAATACGTGATAGCTTTGTGCAGGAATGAATGCACGAACTTGTTCTGCGAACAATTTCATGTAGTCAGTTGCTGCAACCGCTGGTGCATCGTTCATTACTTGTGCGATATAAGGTACGCGTAGCGTTTCTGTTGGGTGTAACATATTCCAACGTACTGCATCCGCACCTTCACGAGCGACTTCAGTGAATGAAGGCACGCTATATACATCTGAGCTTACACCATATTCATTTGCAAGGATTTGTGCCGCTTCACGAACGTGACGGAAGATCGCACCAGAACCTAATAATTGAACATGACCTTTGTTGCCTTTCGCTTCAACGGTTTCAAATTTATAAAGACCTTTACGAATACCCTCTTCTGCGCCTTTTGGCATTGCTGGTTGTTCGTAAGTTTCGTTTAATGTAGTGATGTAGTAGAACACATCTTCTTGTTTTTCACCGTACATACGGTTGATACCGTCTTGTAGGATAACTGCCACTTCATAAACATAAGCTGGGTCATAAGACACACAGTTAGGAATCACAAGAGATTGAATATGGCTGTGACCATCTTCGTGTTGTAAACCTTCACCATTTAATGTTGTACGGCCAGAAGTACCACCGATCATGAAACCACGTGCTAATTGGTCACCTGCTGCCCACATTAAGTCACCCACACGTTGGAAACCAAACATTGAGTAGTAAATGAAGAATGGAATCATCGGAAGGTTATTGACAGAGTATGAGTTCGCTGCAGCTAACCAAGATGATGCTGCACCTAATTCATTGATACCTTCTTGTAATACTTGACCATCTTTCGCTTCACGGTAGTAAGCCACTAAATCACGGTCAGAAGGCACATAGTTTTGACCATGTGGGTTGTAAATACCGATTTGACGGAATAAACCTTCCATACCGAAAGTACGTGCTTCGTCAGCAATAATTGGCACAATTTGTTGACCAATGTTCTTATCTTTCAATAAGGTATTTAAGAAACGTACAAATGCCATTGTAGTTGAAATTGGACGAGCTTGTTCTTCCAATAATGGTGCAAATTCTTCCAATGATGGCACTTTAAATTCAGTGGTGAATTTTGGTAAACGTTTTGGTAAATAACCATTTAACGCTTTACGTCTGCCGTGAAGATAATTGTACTCTTCCGAACCTTCTGGGAAGGTGATGTATGGATAGTTAGGAATATCTTCATCTTTAATATCTAATTGGAAATGATCACGGAAGTATTTAAGACTTTCGATTGACATTTTTTTGGATTGGTGCGCAGTGTTTTTACTTTCTGCTTCAGGAATTTTATAACCTTTAACCATATGCGCTAAGATAACAACAGGTTTACCTGCAGTTTGCGCTTTATGGAATGCCGCATAAAGTTTTTCTGAATCGTGACCACCACGTCTTAATGCCCAGATTTCATCATCTGTCATATCTGCTACTAATGCAGCAGTTTCTGGGTAACGACCGAAGAAGTGTTCACGAACGTATGCACCATCTTTAGATTTGAAGGTTAAATAATCACCATCAAGCACTTCCATCATTAATTGGGTTAATTTACCGGAAGTATCTTTAGCGAATAATTTATCCCAGTTAGAACCCCACATAACTTTGATTACTTCCCAACCAGCACCAGCAAATAAACCTTCTAATTCTTGAACGATTTTGCCGTTACCCGTTACAGGACCATCTAAACGTTGCAAGTTACAGCTTACAACGAAGATTAAGTTATCTAAGCCCTCACGTGCTGCGAATGTTAAATCACCTTTTGCTTCGATTTCGTCCATCTCACCGTCACCAAGGAAAGCATACACTTTTTGATCTTTGGTGTCTTTTAAACCACGGTTATCTAAGTATTTTAAGAAACGAGCAGTACGAATCGCATTTACAGGACCTAAACCCATAGATACAGTCGAGAATTGCCAGAATTCAGGCATTAATTTCGGGTGTGGGTAAGAAGAAAGACCTTTTCCTGGTTCACATTCCTGACGGAAATTATTCATTTGTTCTTCAGTAATACGACCTTCAACAAATGCACGAGCATACATACCTGGTGCTGCGTGGCCTTGGAAGAAGACTAAGTCACCGCCGTTTTTATCTGTCGCCGCTTTGAAGAAGTGGTTAAAACAAACTTCATACATGCTTGCTGCAGATTGATAAGTTGAAATGTGACCACCTAATTCAAGATCTTTTTTCTGGCCACGTAATACCGCCATGATCGCATTCCAACGTACAGCACTACGAATACGACGCTCAATAGCTTTATCACCTGGGTATGCTGGCTGTTCAGAAAGTGGGATGGTATTAACATAAGGGGTTGTTACGCCACCTTTTGCAATGTTCACACCACCATTACGTGCCTGATCAATCACTTGATTGATGATGTAATGCGCACGCTCTGCGCCTTCAGCACGAATTAATGAATCAACAGCTGACAACCAATCCTGTGTTTCAATTGGGTCAATATCGTTTACTAAGGTATCTGACATAGTCTTTCCTTATTTTACTGAGTGAAAATGAAGTTTGGTCATGACCAAACACGAAAATCAAGCTTGTTAATCAATGTTACAAACATTTAACAAAATCCTGTAAATTTTAGAAGATTTTTTGCAAGAAAGATAGTAGATTTTCACTGTTCTCATGCATTTCTTCCTGTTATTGCAATACTCTTCACTAAAAGTGCGGTCATTTTTAAAGGATTTTTGGCTTTAAGTTAAAGCATACTTTACATATTGCATTCCCTACCCGCTTTGATCTAAAGTGTTCGTATGCTTTTGAGTTTTTTAGAGGACAAAATATGAACACGACAACTCGCTCAATCTTTTCTCATAAACGAATAGCGCTCGTTGCACATGATAGCTGTAAACAAAATCTGCTCAATTGGGTAAAAAAACACAAAGAAGCACTCGCGCCCCATCAACTTTATGCAACAGGTACAACTGGCCATCTATTGTCTAGAGAAACGGGACTTGAAATAGCCTCATTATTAAGTGGCCCGATGGGAGGCGATCAACAACTTGGTGGACTAATTGCCGAGAAAAAAATTGATATGATGATTTTCTTTTGGGATCCGATGAACGCGGCGCCACATGATCCCGATGTAAAAGCCTTAATACGTATTGCAACTGTTTGGAATATTCCAGTAGCAATTAATCAAAGCACCGCTGATTTTCTTTTAACATCAAGCTTATTTGAGCAAGAAATCAATATTGATATTCCCGATTATGAAGGATATTTAAAAGCTCGTTTAGACTAAACAACGATATCGTAGTCAAATAAGCTCAACCTAATAAAAAAGGAGATAAATTACTTTATCTCCTTTTGATTGTTTAGCCGTTATTACTTAGCCTGCATTGCTGCGCCCATTATTAACATAAATAATACGCCTTGAACCTGTTCTTCTGGAATCACTTGACCATTAAGTTTCAGTTCGCCCTTTTCAAGCACTAAGTTAAGCGTCACATTTTTATCATTATTCACCACAATATTTTGTGCTGCCGCTTGTTTAGCTTGCTCTTCAATTTTCTCTTTAACCAGCGCTTTATCTTCTTCTGGGGCAAATTGTGTCATGATTTTTTCTGCAGTTGCTTTATCTACATGAATATTTACTGAGAAATCAGTAAATTGTTTATATAAACTACCTGCCATTAAATCAAATTTTGGATCTTTCGCTAACGCCACGTTTAAATCCAATGACACTTTACCTTGATTATCTGAAATTGACACTGGGTTCAGTTTAATTTGAGGCTGATTATTAAAAATAGCCATACCATGATTTTCAACCCATGAACTTAAGATTTCAGATACCACTTCATCATTCACATTTTTATCATCTCTGACTGACTTAAAGACAGTGAAAAGTGCTTCAACCAAAGCATTTGCTGCGTTTGCTTCAATATGATTTAACTCGCTATTGTAAGTTAGTTTTCCAAAATCCTTCCCATCAATAACTATCGAGTCTACCGTATTTTCACCTTTAAGATTCAAAAAATCACCATTAAGTGAAATATCAGATGTTCCTTTAGTCCCCTTGTAAATAATAGAAACCGT
>CAJMPC010000073.1:0-8415 GCA_905215245.1 uncultured bacterium
CGATGCAGGAGAAATCACAGAAGTATACTGCGAATACGACCCCGACAGCAAAAGCTTACAACATATTGTTTTATATCATTGTTATTTGCTTCTTCCATGACTTTGCCAAGTAAGATAATTGAGTCGTCAGTTTCTTTATAAATATTCGTTTTTAAAGCAATCTCTGACATTGAGTTTTCATTGTAAATGTGTTCTTTAATATTCTTCTCTGTTTTATTTACATGTTTTAGAATAGTTTGTGAGAAGGAACTTGATTCATCAGTAAGCGTTTTTAATGTTGATTTCACTTGATTAAATATATGTCTAGGTACAGATCCATTAATACCGTCTTTAACAATATTTATTCTACATAGTCGTACGTAATCTTTATTTTCTTGGAGATCTTGAAGTGAAATATAACTGGCAATTACCCAAGCATTGGGAAATTGAATATTATTTACCTCTTCTAAAAACTCAAATATCTCATTAATATCTGGAGTGACTTTAACAAGTTCTCCAGGGGATGGTAAATTTATTTGTGTTCCACCAATATCAACTGTTTCAGCATGTGCGGTCAGCGCTAATAATCCGAAAATAAACAAAAGTTTTTTCATTATTACTTCCTCATTTAAATAAATTTAGTGAGCCTCATCCCAGTTCGTACCTTGACCCACTTCTACAATCAATGGCACCACTAAATCAGCTGCGCTTTCCATGTGTGTTTTGATGAGCTCGCTATAAAATGCTACTTTTTCTGACCGCACTTCAAACACCAATTCATCGTGCACCTGCATAATCATTACGATATCGGGATCGTTTTGTAGTTTTTGATCTAATTGAATCATGGCGCGTTTGATAATGTCTGCGGCGGTGCCTTGCATTGGTGCATTGATCGCGACACGTTCAGCCCCTTTACGACGCATTGCGTTGCTAGAATTAATATCAGGTAAATATAAACGACGGCTGAATAGGGTTTCCACATAGCCTTGGGCTTTGGCTTTTTCACGAATATCGTGCATAAAGGTTTGTACGCCTGGATAGCGTTTGAAATACAAATCCATATAGCTCTGAGCATCGGCACGGCCAATACCGAGTTGGCGCGATAAGCCAAAGGCTGACATACCATAAATTAAACCGAAGTTAATTGCTTTAGCATTGCGGCGTTGTTCGGACGTTACTTCATCCAGTGCGACACCAAAGATTTCTGCTGCGGTAGAGCGGTGAATATCTTTGCCTTGGGTAAAGGCGTTAATTAAGCCCTGATCCTGTGATAGGTGCGCCATAATGCGCAGCTCGATTTGAGAATAGTCGGCCGCAACAACAGTAAAGCCTTCCCGTGCAATAAATGCCTGACGAATACGACGGCCTTCTTCATTACGAATCGGAATGTTTTGTAGATTCGGATCACTTGATGAAAGACGACCGGTGGCTGTCACCGCTTGATGGTAGGAAGTATGCACTCGACCCGTTTGCGGATTTACCATTTGCGGTAATTTGTCGGTGTAGGTGGATTTTAGTTTGCTTAGCCCACGATGTTCTACCAATACTTTCGGTAATTCATGACTAAATGCCAATTCCTCCAACACTTCCTCGTTGGTGGATGGTGCACCTTTTGGTGTTTTTTGAATGACTGGTAAACCTAATTTATCAAACAAAATTTCCTGTAATTGTTTGGTGGAAGCTAAATTAAATGGCTGCCCAGCCAAGACATAGGCCTGTTCTTCTAATTCACTTAAACGGATAGCGATTTCATTAGATTGTAGGAATAGTGCATCGCTATCAATTAAGACACCGCGACGTTCCATACGGGAAAGTACGCCTAACAACGGCAATTCCATTTCTTTAAAGAGTTTTTCAAGACTTGGTTCTTTAGAGAGTTTTTCCCATAGCACTTGTTGCAGTTTCATTGTTACATCTGCATCTTCCGCCGCGTACTCGGCGGCTTTTTGCAACGGAATTTGGTTAAATGTCAGCTGATTTTTACCTTTGCCTGCAATCTCTTCAAAAGTGATTGTTTGATGCCCTAAATAACGTTTCGCTAGATCGTCCATATTATGACGACCAGTGCTGTTGAGCACATAGGACTCCAACATGGTATCGAAAGCCACACCTTGCACATCAATGCCATTACGGGCAAAGATGGTGAGGTCGTACTTGAAGTTTTGCCCGACTTTTTGAATAGCAGGATTTTCTAAAACCGGTTTTAACAACGTAAGTGCGGTTGTTTTTTCGAGAGTTTTTGGTGCGCCTAAATAATCTAATTGCAGCGGTAAATAAGCAGCTTCACCGTTTTCTAACGCAAAGGAAATCCCCACTAAATTGGCAGCCATATAATCTAAATTATCGGTTTCTGTATCTAAAGCAAAAAGTTTGGCTTGCTTGAGTTTTTCCACCCAACGATTTAAATCTGCTTCGGTGAGCAAGGTTTCATAACGGCTACGATCAATTTGAATTGCTGGCAATGCTTCATCGCTATTGTCTTGAGCGAGCGCAGGCGTAGCTTGATAGTGATTAATCTTAGTCGATTGTTCGTTGTTATTGGTAATGGAATCAGCACCATTCATCACTTCATTGAGCCAACGTTTAAATTCATAACGGCCGAAATATTCAGTGAGTTGGTCATTATTACTTGCACCAAGTGTGAGTCGCTCTGGCGTAATATCGAGGGCGACATCGGTTTTGATGGTGGCAAGGCGATAGGATAAATCCGCCATTTCTTTTTCAGCTAATAATTTATCCCCTAATTTTTTTGCCCCACGAATTGGCAATTCAGCCACTTTGTCTAAGTTGGCATAAATTTCTGCCATGCTGCCGATACCCTGCAAGAGGCCAAGAGCGGTTTTTTCACCCACACCCGCTACGCCTGGAATATTATCGGCGCTATCGCCCATTAGCGCTAAGTAATCGATGATGAGTTCTGGTGGAATACCGTATTTTTCAATCACAGCCTCGCGATCTAATAAGGTATTATTCATGGTGTTGATCAACATAATGTTGTCATCCACTAGCTGAGCCATGTCTTTATCGCCGGTGCTGATCAAGACTTTTTGATTAGCTTTGGAGGCCGATACCGCTAAGGTACCGATGACATCGTCAGCCTCCACGCCTTCAATGACTAAAAGAGGAATGCCAAGGGCGCGGATAATATCGTGTAACGGCTGAATTTGTTTGCGCAGATCGTCTGGCATCGGTGGACGATGGGATTTATATTGTTCAAACATTTCATCACGGAAAGTTTTGCCCTTTGCATCAAAGACTACCGCAATATGGCTCGGTTGCACTTGCGAAATCAGACTTTTGAGCATGTTTAATACACCGTACATGGCACCAGTCGGCTCGCCAGCAGAATTGGTGAGTGGCGGAAAAGCATGAAAAGCACGATATAAATAAGATGAACCGTCCACTAGGACTAATGGATTAGGAGCGATAGTTGGCATAAATATTCCGTTCAAAAATAATGAAAAGTGTCGCATTATAGCGTAAATTGCGAAATGGGGCGAACGGATAAAGTGCGGTCAATTAAACGTAAAAATTATGACGAAGGCATTTGGCTGTGGCATAATAGGAACACTTGAGCATTCAACATAAGGGAATAACATGTCATTAAAACTGGTTGAAGTTGTTGTATTAGGGCAAGTGTTGCGCTTGAATGTCCCTGCCGAACAAGAAGAGATTTTGCGTCAAGCGGCGCGTAATTTAGATCTTCAAGTGTCTGAAATGAAAGAGCGTACAGGTTTATTGCAATTAGACCGAGTGCTTTCTATTGTTGCCTTGAATTTAAGTTTTGAATTAACCCAAGAAAAAAATAAAAATGCCCAGATTGAAAACGTGTTATGTACGCGAATTCAGCAGTTAGATCATTCTTTAGAGAATGCATTAGGTGGGCGTACCATTGTAGATTAAATAAAAAAGAACCGCATGTTGAAAGTGCGGTTCTTTTTTATGTATTTTTAATCGGGCGTGTAATAGAGTTTACCAATTTCAATTTTTTGTCGTCCTGTTTCTTCACGCCATTTATTGCTGTCTCGTAAAGAATAAACGCAGCCACAATATTCTTGCTGATAAAAACGTTCACGTTTACTGATTTCGATCATGCGTTGAGATCCTCCAGCTTTACGCCAGTTGTAATCCCAATAAATCACATCATCATATTTTTCAGCTGCACGGTGACCGCAACCGTTGATTTGATCCATGTCTTTCCAGCGAGAAATACCAAGGCAGCTGGTAAATACAGGGAAGCCATGTTCATGAGCATATTCAGCCGCTTTTTCAAAACGCATATCAAAACACATAGTGCAGCGAATGCCACGTTCCGGTTCCCATTCCATACCTTTTGCGCGATCAAACCATTGTTGGCGATCGTAGTCAGCATCAATAAACGGTATCCCGAATTTTTGGGCAAATCGGATATTTTCTTCTTTACGAATTAAATATTCTTTTAATGGATGAATATTCGGATTGTAAAAATAAATCGTAAACTCAATACCAGAGGCCAAAATGGCTTCCATTACTTCACCTGAGCAAGGTGCACAACAAGAGTGAAGAAGTAACTTATTATGTCCTTCAGGTAATTCGAGTTTTTCACGAATAAAAGGCGCATTGGGATCCTTGCGCACTTTTTGCTTACGCGGTTTTTGAAATTTAGGTTGAGAATCGACCGCACTTTGCGGTTGAATTTGTTCTTCAGTCATATTAATAAGTTCGGTCTACCGATAAATAAGCCAGTGAAATTAAGGCTTTTTTGTATTCGCTTTCAGGTAATAAGGCAATGGCATCAACGGCTTTTTTGGCTTCTTGTTTCGCACGATCCATTGCGTAATCGAGGGATTTATGTTCTGCCATAATCGCCAGCACGTCATCGATCGCATCACGTTTTCCGCCTTGTTCAATGGCTTCGCGAATAAGCGCGGCTTGTTGTGGGTTGCCGTGACGCATTGCGTGTAATAAAGGAAGAGTAGGCTTACCTTCAGCGAGGTCATCACCCACATTTTTACCTAATGCAGCTGCATTCGCACTGTAATCTAGCACGTCATCTACTAATTGGAATGCGGTACCGAGATAGCGACCATATTCTTGAAATGCGGTTTCAATTGATTTTTCAGCACCTGCAACAATCGCAACAGATTGTGCTGCCACTTCAAATAAGCGTGCTGTTTTACTATAAATCACGCGCATATAGCTTTCTTCCGTGGTATCGGGATCGTTCACATTCATCAATTGTTGAACTTCACCTTCTGCCAACACGTTGGTGGCATCTGCCATAATTCGAAGAATATCTAGCGATTGTAACTGCGCCACTAATTGGAATGCACGAGTATAAATGAAGTCACCCACTAATACGCTAGCGGCATTACCAAAGGCAGAGTTTGCCGTTGCTCGGCCACGACGCATATCAGATTCATCTACCACATCATCATGTAATAAAGAAGCGGTGTGAATAAATTCTACAAAGGTCGCACAAGTCGCTACTTTATCGCTTTCGTAGCCTAATGCACGCGCCGCTAAAACCGCAATAAGTGGTCGAATACGTTTTCCGCCACCTTGTACAATATAAAAACCAAGCTGATTAACCATCGGCACATCGGAGTTAATTTGTGCTAGAATGGCTTGGTTGACTTTCTGCATATCAGCATCTGTTAATGCTTGGATTGCATGCATATCCATTAAATCTTGTTTGTTCATCTTCATTTGGTTCGATGGTTGTGTATATAAAAGAAAGTGCGGTGAATTTTACCCGATTTTTCAAGGTTTCTGAAATTAAACTCGAGGAAAAGCGCTTTTTTTTATTTTATTGCAAATAAGTGCTTGCGATCGAGTTGTTTTTTCCGTAGAATTTGCGACCTATTTATATGAATTTTGAAGTGCGGACCGAAAATAGTAGCGGAGAAGCACAATTATAGCGGAGTATTTATGTACGCAGTTTTCCAAAGTGGCGGTAAACAACACCGTGTGAGCGAAGGTCAAGTAGTTCGTTTAGAAAAACTTGAACTTGCAACTGGCGCAACAGTTGAGTTCGACTCAGTGTTGATGGTCGTTAATGGTGAAGATGTTAAAATTGGTGCACCAGTAGTAGCTGGCGCGAAAGTAGTGGCTGAAGTTGTGGCACAAGGTCGTGGCGATAAAGTTAAAATCGTTAAGTTCCGTCGTCGTAAACACAGCCGTAAACAACAAGGTCATCGTCAGTGGTTCACAGAAGTGAAAATCACTGGGATTCAAGCATAATTTCAGAGGAGATCAAGTAGATGGCAACTAAAAAAGCTGGTGGTTCAACTCGTAACGGTCGTGATTCTGAAGCTAAACGCCTTGGTGTTAAACGTTTCGGTGGCGAATCTGTATTAGCAGGTAGCATCATTGTTCGTCAACGTGGTACTAAATTCCACGCAGGTAACAACGTAGGTATGGGTCGTGACCACACCTTATTTGCTACCGCTGACGGTAAAGTAAAATTTGAAGTTAAAGGCGAGAAAAGCCGTAAATACGTAAGTATTGTAACTGAATAATTTTACATCTGATTTTTAAACGCCCCGCATTATCTGTGGGGCGTTTTCTTTTGTTTCCAAGCAATTTACAATAATTACTCACATCTGTTATTCTGGCACTATTGCTTATCTTGATATTTCTTAGTCGAAATTTATCTTAATTCCTAACCGCACTTTAGTAAAATAAAGGAAGATATCATGAAACAACAACCGCTTTTAGGTTTTCTCTTCGCTTTAATTACGGCGATGGCGTGGGGATCTTTACCTATTGCGTTAAAACAGGTTCTATCAGTGATGACACCACAAACGATCGTCTGGTATCGATTTGCGGTAGCTTCTCTTGCACTATTGATTCTGTTAGGTTACAAGAAAAAATTGCCACAATTTTCGAAAGGTGGTCGTTTCATTTGGCTTGTACTCATAGGTGTAGCAGGATTAGCGGGTAATTTCTTTTTATTCAATAGCTCACTTAATTTTATCGATCCTTCTTCAGCTCAAATTTTTATTCATTTTTCTTCTTTTGGTATGTTAATTTGCGGTATTTTTGTCTTTAAAGAAAAGCTCGGATTACACCAAAAGATTGGTTTAGGTCTGTTATTGGCTGGGTTGGCGCTTTTCTTCAATGATAAGCTTGAGGTGTTTAAAGGAGAGAGTGGTTATTTAACGGGCGTCTTACTCAGCCTAACTGCCTCATTAGTTTGGGTTGCTTATGGTATGGCACAAAAGCTCATGCTCCGTCGTTTTAGTTCGCAACAAATTTTATTAATGATGTATTTCGGCTGTCTTTTAGTCTTTACACCTGTAGCTGAATTTTCACAAGTGAGTAACCTCACCCCGTTTGCATTCGGTTGTTTTGTTTATTGTTGTTTGAATACGTTATTTGGTTATGGGGCTTATGCTGAGGCGCTTAATCGTTGGGAAGTTTCTAAAGTAAGCGTAGTGATAACCTTAGTACCACTCTTTACCATTTTCTTTGCCCATCTTGCCCATTATGTGAGCCCTGAGAATTTTGCCGCGCCAGAATTAAATATGATTAGCTATATTGGGGCGTTTGTTGTAGTATGCGGAGCAATTTTGTCGGCAATCGGACATAAGTTATTACCGCAATCAAAGTAAAGTGCGGTTAAATATTGGAGAGTTTTTATGAAATTTATTGATGAAGCCCTGATTCGAGTGGAAGCAGGGGATGGTGGAAACGGTTGTGTAAGTTTCCGCCGTGAAAAATTTATCCCTAAAGGCGGCCCAGATGGTGGCGATGGTGGCGATGGCGGTGATGTTTATTTGGTTGCAGACGAAAACTTAAATACTTTGATCGATTATCGCTTTACAAAACGTTTTGCCGCAGAGCGTGGTGAGAACGGACACAGTTCAGATTGTACCGGTCGTCGCGGTAAAGACATTACGTTACGTGTGCCGGTGGGAACGCGTGCAATTGATAATGACACCAAAGAAGTGCTTGGTGATTTAACAAAGCATGGTGCCAAAATGTTAGTGGCGAAAGGTGGTTATCATGGTTTAGGTAATACGCGTTTTAAATCTTCAGTGAACCGTGCACCTCGCCAAAAAACCATGGGGACACCAGGGGAAAAACGCGATTTATTATTAGAATTAATGCTTCTTGCGGATGTCGGGATGTTAGGTTTACCAAATGCAGGTAAATCTACCTTTATTCGTGCCGTTTCAGCCGCAAAACCAAAAGTCGCTGATTATCCATTTACCACTTTAGTGCCAAGTTTAGGCGTAGTGAAAGTGGATGAGAGCCATAGCTTTGTGGTGGCAGATATTCCTGGATTGATTGAAGGTGCATCGGATGGTGCGGGTTTGGGTATTCGTTTCTTAAAGCACTTAGAACGTTGTCGTGTGTTAATTCATTTAGTAGATATTAACCCAATTGATGAATCCGATCCGGCAGATAATATTGCGATCATTGAGTCAGAATTATTCCAATATAGCGAAA
>CAJMPC010000074.1:0-8324 GCA_905215245.1 uncultured bacterium
AAGTGCGGTTAAAAATCAGCGTATTTTTAACCGCACTTTATTGTTACAATAACACAACACTTCCTGCAAGATACCTGATTTAATCACATATTAAACCTCTCAACAATCATACCAAAAATTGCTCATTCTTAAACCAATTGAACAAGCCATTTGAACTAACTAATTTTCCAAATAGTCAAAGCAATCGTAAAAGGAATGCTTTTACACGCCGGATTGCATAAGTGCTTAGGCAAGCAATCCCGACAAAAATAGAGGAGTAGATTTATGAAATCTAAATTGATGAAAGGGTTAGTGATTGTTGCATTAGCAGGAAGCTTAACCGCTTGTGAAATGGACAGACAACAACGTCATACTGCAACAGGTGCAGCAATCGGTGGCGTAGCCGGTGGTTTATTAGGTGGTGATATTGCCACAACACTCGGCGGCGCAGCATTAGGTGGCGTAATCGGTAGTCAAGTGAATAAAGGCGGAGACTACGATGACAGAGAATATCGCCATCATAAAAAACATAAAAGACATCACCACCACAGAAAACATCGTGATTGGGATGACGACTGGGATGATTAATTCAAAATACAAATAAAAATGACCGCACTTTTGAGGTACAAATCAAAGTGTGGTCGTTTTTTTAGGGATTTTTATGAATTAATAAGGATTACCACCAACCGAGTAGTTTCATCCACAATCCACCCACACCAAACCAAATGACTAATGAAAGGATGGAAACAATAAAGCTCACGCCCCACCATTGACCGGTTGAGTTATAACCTGAGCCGTATAAAGCAGGGCCAGGACCACCGGCGTATTGCGTTAAGCTCATGGATAGTGTTGAGGTGTAACCTAAACCAATTGCCGCAATGATTGGCGGTGTACCCACAGCAATAGCCGCTGCCACGAAAGCGAGATACATTGCGGAAATATGCGCCATGGCTGAAGCAAAGAAATAGCGGGTATAGAAATACACCAACACTAAAATAGTAAAGGCTACTGGCCAACTGAAACCGCCCACAGATGAGGAAATGTGGGTGGAAATCCAAGTGATTGCACCGTATTTATTAAGTGCATTTGCCATCATCACCAATACTGCAAACCAGAACATCGTATCCCATGCGGTGGTTTCTGCCACGATATTTTTCCAGCTCATAATATTGGTTAATAATAAAATTACTAAACCGATAAATGCAGAAATCGTTGCAGGGATATGGAAGACTAAATCACCCACCGTCCATAGGAATAAAAGAAGAATAAAGTCTAGGGCAAGAATCCATTCTGCTTTACTCATTGGCCCCATACTTTTTAATTCTTCACGTGCCATTTCTGCCATTTTAGGCGTATCTTTTAATTCTGGCGGATAAATTAAATACACGAAATAAGGTAAGACGATTAAGCTCACAATACCTGGTACGATTGCCCCTAAGAACCATGTCATCCAAGTAATTTCCACACCTTGGCTTTTCGCAAGTTCTGCAATTAACGGGTTACCTGCCATGGCGGTTAAGAACATGGTACAAATAATGGTATCGATTTGAGAGACTGCAATCGCTAAGAATGCACCTGCACGACGAGCAGTTGGACCCGGTTTGGACTCATACGCATCAGCAATAGATTGCATAATTGGGTACATAATACCGCCCCCACGCGCAGAAGCTGAAGGAATCCCCGGACCGATAACAACATCAGCCAACGCCATACCATAAGCCACACCCATCATTTTTTTACCAAAACGACCAACGAAGTACAGCGCGATACGTTTACCTAAACCAGTTTTAATCACCGCTCGAGATAAAAACATAGCAATAGCAATCAACCAAATGGTACCGTTTGCAAAACCGGATAACATGCCAACATCACCTTGTTTTGGTGAGATTGGTGTGAGCCCAGTTAAGCCACTAATCACTAAGGCAACTAACGTTGCAGCACCCATAGGCATTGCTTTAGCGATAATAGCCACAATGGTTGCCACAAACAGCGCTAGCATTCCCCATGCTTTTGCAGATAAACCTTCTGGTGTTGGGATCAACCAAATCCCTAAACCAACGATGACGGCAATCAGCAGCCCTTGCCATTTAAAGCCAAGTTTAACTTCTACTGCTGGAATTTTACTCTCCATAGGATAACTCCTAGATAAATGAACAAAAAATAATTCATCACGTATAACGACCGTGACGCAATCGATTAAATAGCGATCACAAAGATACCACTTATTTAGTATGAGTAAAGATTTAAGAGATGTTTTTTATAAAATTTGATGAAAACTTGATGCAGATTAAAAAATAACTTTAAGAATGAAGAAATTGATTCACGCGTTCAAGTACGGCTTTTCTCACGTAATCCTTTTCAAAAAGGATTTCATGTTTTGCTTGAGGTACAAGCATAGATTCTGCATGCGGAAAAAGTGCGGTTAATTTTTCAAGATTTTTGTTATCCACAATTTTTTCTTTTTCCGCTTGTAAAATAAGCACAGGTGTTTCCACTCTTGGAATGATTTTAGGGAGCGCTTTGATTGCATTTAAACACAAATGTACCCAACGGAATGTCGGGCCGCCTAAGTGAATAGCAGCGTGTTTTCGATTAACTCGGTTCATCCATTTCATTCGTGTTTTAGAATGGCTAAGTTCATTAAGGTTTAAATCTGCCGGTTTGTAATGTCCTTTGCCAAAAACATAGCGATGACCTTGACCAAATGCCATCATCGTTGCAATGATGACTTCATCTCGTAACGGATGTTTCATGGGAACACCAAAGAAAGGCGAAGAAAGCACGGCCTTTTTTATCTGATGATCGTAATTGGCAAGATAATAGGTGGAAATCAAAGCGCCGAGGGAATGTGCAAGAATATATTGCGCTTGATAAGCATAAAGTGCGGTCGTTTTTTCAATGATTTTTGCCATATCATCGGTATAAAAACGAAACTCATCTAAATGCCCTTTTTGAGGAATAATACGCTGTGAATAGCCTTGTCCTCGATGATCAAAAAGCAAAACATCATAACCTTGTTGGTAAAAGTCGTAAGACAACTCAGTCCATTTCAGCATATTTTCTGCTCGGCCATTCACCAAAATCATCAATTTTCTGGCCGCACTTTCAGGCTGAACCAAATGACGATAAGCCAA
Organism: uncultured bacterium; assembly: GCA_905215245.1. GTDB lineage: Bacteria > Pseudomonadota > Gammaproteobacteria > Enterobacterales > Pasteurellaceae > Haemophilus_D. Next base: position 3,114 of record CAJMPC010000074.1, read on the forward strand.
TTTGATATTTCGTTCGCCAGAAAGATATTGCGTCGGAAATTGCTCAAAAAAAGGCAATAACTCTGCAAGGGCAAATTGATGAAAATGAGGTTCTCTGATCATAATTTTCTAATGAAAAGGGCGTAGTAAATACGCCCTTTGTAGTGAAAGTAAAACTTACGCTACCAATTGTTTTAAGATACGACGAACTGGCTCTGCAGCCCCCCATAATAATTGGTCACCTACAGTGAATGCTGCTAGGTATTCCGGACCCATTGCCAATTTACGTAAACGACCAACCGGTACGCTTAATGTACCTGTTACTTTAGCTGGGGTTAATTCACGTAATGTGGTTTCTTTGTCATTTGGAATCACTTTCACCCATTCGTTGTGAGACGCTAAAATTTGTTCAATTTCTTCTAATGGTAAGTCTTTTTTCAGTTTAATAGTGAATGCTTGGCTGTGGCAACGTAATGCACCAATACGTACGCATAAACCATCAACAGGAATTGGATTGTCGCTTAAACCTAAGATTTTGTTGGTTTCTGCATAGCCTTTCCATTCTTCTTTAGTTTGTCCGGTTTCTGGAAGAAGTTTGTCAATCCAAGGGATTAAGCTGCCCCCTAATGCTGCACCGAAGTTATCCGTTGGGAAGCTATCAGAACGCATTTCTGCAGTCACTTTACGTTCAATATCTAAAATAGATGAAGCAGGGTCTTTTAATTCACTTGAAACCGCTTGTTCTAATAAACCCATTTGTGAAAGCAATTCACGCATATTTTTTGCGCCTGCACCTGAAGCCGCTTGGTAAGTTGCGACAGATACCCATTCCACTAGATCTTTCTCAAATAAACCACCGATAGCCATCAACATTAAGCTCACGGTACAGTTACCACCCACGAAGGTTTTAATGCCTTTTTTCAAGCCTTCAGAAATCACATGTTGGTTTACTGGATCAAGCACGATAATTGCATCATCTTTCATACGTAGCGCTGAAGCAGCATCAACCCAATAACCATCCCAACCTGTTGCTTTTAATTTTGGATAAACTTCATTGGTATAGTCGCCACCTTGACAGGTCACGATAATGTCTAATTTTTTAAGTTCTTCAATGTCGAATGCATTTTTAAGCTCACCCGCTTCTTTGCCTGCGAATACAGGGGCTTTTTGACCTGCTTGAGAAGTGGTGAAGAAAACTGGATTAATATTGGCAAAATCTTGCTCTTGCACCATACGATCCATTAATACGGAACCGACCATTCCGCGCCAACCGATAAAACCGACGTTTTTCATGAGTTTTTCCTTATTTTATGTTGTGTTGAATGGGTCTATTAATTACAGGCTTTATGCCACAAAATCAAGTTTTTTTAGAAAAAATGAGGCTTTGTTTAATTTTTCTCAATAAAAAATCCCCTTTCGGGGATTTATTGATTATTTATCTGCTTTTTTCGTGGTTTTCTTTACCGTTTTTTTCGGCTCAGATTTACCTTCAGATTTGACCGCACTTTTCTTTGCTGTGGTAGATTTTGTTGTCTTCTCTTTTGTCGTAGCGGGTTTAGTCGCTTTTTTCTTTGGCTTTTCAGCTAAATTTGCCGCTTTCCATTCTTCAAATTTTTCAAGTAACACTTTACCCATTGGGCTTGGATCACCTGTAAATAAGGTTTGTAAGCCGTTATTTTCAATGATATGACGACGAAGTTCTAAACGTTCTTGATGGTTTTCTGCTAAACGAATTGCACGTTCAACATATTCATCTACCGTATTTGCAATTAACCATTCCGGTAAACCTAAACGTTTGAATAACCCTTCATCAATATGTTCATGCACTTCTGCACCGGTTTTACATACGCCCACTAAACCTAATGTCACCATATCAATAATGCCATTCGTGTTACCGAATGGGAATGGGTTTACCATCATATCGCAGTTATGCAAAATACGAAGATATTGATCATAAGGCGCATGTGGATAAGCTGTCGCATCATTGCCTAAATAAGATTTAATAAAACGCTCAACATAAGGATGTGTCACACCACTAGATTGACCTAATGCAAAGTGGAAATGCACTTTCACATTTGCACGATCACGAATGGCTTTTAATGCTGCCAAGAAATAGGGGTTAAGCTTCATTGTGGTAGAAGCAATACCAATATTCACCACTTCAGGATTTTCACGTAAACGATATTCTACGTGTTGTGGTGCAAGTGCTGAAGGCACATAAGGTAAGGCATCTTTCGGTAAACGCAATAATTGCTCACTGAAGCATTTTTCAGAACCCACATAATCATCTTCTACAATCACATATTCAATAAAATCAGAATGTGTCGTAGCTGGGTGACCTAAAGCAATCACTTGAACTGGTGCAAGGCGTGTATTGCTTGCAAAAATAGTGGTTAAATCCATCCCAATACTTGGCATATAAAGAACAGCTGCACCATTTTTTTCACAAATATCTTTTAATTCATTCAATTTACCAAAAATATTATCGCCTTTTAATAAATGGAATTCATCAAACACCGCTTGACCTGCTGCATCTACAGCTTCATTACCCACACCAATTAAATGAAAACGCTCACGCGCAGCAATCATTGAGGTGGAATGCGTACGGTAAATTGAATGGGATGAATGGAAATGTTCCAATAATACGACCATAACTGGTTTGTCATCACGTTCACCTAATTTCGTAACATCGCGATCTACCCATCCACCTTGCAATAAATGACGACGAATAACTTGGTTTAATGCTTTTTTCACCCAATGTTTATTTTCAGCAATATCGTAGCTGCAATGCATATACACATCATGTGAAATTGCACTTGGTACATTATTTAAGTTTTCAATCGTTGCTAATTTTTCAGGGAACCATTGTAAAAGTGTACCACGCTTAGAAAACGATTGTTCTGTACCAATAAAACGTGGTGATTGCAATGCAAAACAAAGGGATGCGCATAACTCTGGATCTAAATTCCATAAAGCATCAAGATTAACATTCACATTAGATTCTGGCAGGTAGAAAATACAGAATTTAATTAATGATGATCTCGTATTATCTAAATGGAAATCGGATAAATTAGTTTTATCTGGATTGCGGTTATAAGCTTGCAACACATGATCCGCATTTACAAATGGCGATGATGCAAAAATCATATTAATCCAACGTTGTAAGGTAAAGAAACGTTGTGCCCCGCCTTCAGAAATATCTAATTGAGGATCAGAAAATAACTCACTCATTGCTACCGCTACACGGGTACAAAAATGCTCAACTTTCTCTTGTACTAATTCATCATTTAATTGACTAGGATAATCAATTTCAATGCCTTCAACGCCACCAAAATTAGTATCAATTTTGCTTAAAATATCGAGCAATTCTACGCAAGCTGCTTCATAATTTTTTGCCGCAACTTCTTGTTCAAAACGGATAACACTTGGTTGCTTTTGTGTTTCTGCCATTTTTTAATTCCTTTGGTAAAAAATAAATAAGATTAATAATTAACAGGTTCCACACAGATCGTATTCATCTGAATGAGTAATGGTTACTTTAATAAATTCACCCACTTTCACAGGCGTACCACTTAGATTTTCAATATAAACTAAGCCATCAACTTCAGGTGCATCGGCTTTTGTACGGCCAATGATACCTTCGTCATCAATTTCATCCACGATTACATCAAGCGTTTGGCCAATTTTTTGTTTTAATCGTTCAGCCGAAATTTCTTGTTGTAACTGCATAAAGCGGTGGAAACGTTCTTCTTTTACATCTTCAGGCACTTGCTCGGCCATTTCAGTTGCAGGTGCACCTTCTACTGGGCTAAATTTGAAACAGCCCACGCGATCAAGTTGTGCTTCTTTTAAGAAATCCAATAACATTTGGAAGTCTTCTTCTGTTTCACCTGGGAAGCCTACAATGAAAGTTGAGCGTAAGGTTAAATCCGGACAAATCTCACGCCATTGCTTGATACGCTCTAAAGTGCGGTCAATTTTTCCTGGTCTTTTCATTGCTTTTAAAATTTTCGGACTCGCATGTTGCAATGGAATATCCAAATAAGGCAACAATAAACCTTCCGCCATTAATGGAATTAAATCATCCACGTGCGGATAAGGATAAACGTAATGTAAACGCACCCAAATGCCTAATTTACCAAGTTGTTTACACAAGGTCATTAAGTCATTTTTAATTGGCATACCATTCCAGAAAGCCGTTTTCACGCCACCTTCTTTGCGTTGTGTATCCATCGCATAAGCAGAGGTATCTTGTGAAACGACTAATAACTCTTTCACACCCGCATCAGCAAGACGTTTTGCTTCATCCAATACTTGAGTAATAGAACGGCTTTCTAAATCCCCACGTAATGAAGGGATTATACAGAATGTACAACGATGATCACAGCCTTCTGAGATTTTCAAATAAGCATAGTGTTTTGGTGTTAATTTCACCCCTTGTTTTGGAACAAGACTGGTGTAAGGATTATGCTCTGGCTTTGGTACATACTTGTGTACTTGAGCCATTACCGTTTCATAACTGTGTGGACCGCTCACTTCCAATACTTTCGGGTGAACTTGGCGAATTTGATCTTCTTTCGCACCCAAGCAGCCGGTCACAATCACGCGTCCGTTTTCTTCCAACGCCTCTCCAATGGCTTCTAGGGATTCCTGCACGGCACTATCAATAAAGCCGCAAGTATTCACAATGACCAAGTCTACATTTTCATAACTTGGCACAATGTTATATCCGTCAGTACGTAATTCAGTCAGAATACGTTCGGAATCCACTAAATTTTTAGGACACCCTAAACTTACAAAGCCAATATTCGGCGTTGATTTTTGCATAAATTTATTCTCAGCTATCATCATCTTTCAAAACTTTAGATTTTACTCAATTTCAAGCAGAAAGGCGATAAATTAAAGGTAAATTGATTGTAAATTTGCCCATTAAAGTCCTTTTTTCAGGTAGAATAACGTCCGTTTTTTTATTTACTCATATTCATTATTAACATGGAAAATTCTTTTCTTTTTTCGACCGCTCTTGAACAGACGGCTTATTTACTTATCCTAGGGAAAATGCTACTCGCACTTGTACTTGGCGGGATTATTGGTTTAGAACGTGAACTTAAACACAAACCGGTTGGTGTCAAAACCTGTTCCATTATTGCGGTGACGACTTGTGTACTCACAATTGTATCTATTCAAGCTGCAGAACATTACGCGCAAGTTTCAGATAATATCCGAACTGAC
>CAJMPC010000075.1:0-8273 GCA_905215245.1 uncultured bacterium
TCTTTCCCATCAAATAATGACGTTCTTGCAACCAACGTTTGATAATCTTGCTGATGAAGAATTTCTGAAATGTGAAGATCTAAGGTGATTTTATTCGGTAAACTTGAAATTCTCTCTGCTTGTCCCAATAACGATAAAGCTGGTGAATGCGCATAAGCCAAAGTAATCAAAAACAAGATAGCGCTCATGCAAAAATTTCTGGCTTTAAAATAATTGAACCAATGGAAACAAAGTGCGGTCATAACCAACATTAAAATGCTCAGCCCAGCCTGTTGCCAAGTGAACAGTAAAAAATCTGGCACGACAAGCAAGGATAAGGCTGAGACAATGAGCATCATGCACAGTTGAAATAGCGTGATTTTCATTTTAAGTGTGATTTATAGCGAGAAAGTAAGGCAAACTAGCCTTAACCTCACAGATAAGCAAATAAGCATACCGTTTTTTGCGATCACGATCGCAAAATTTAAATTTCCAGGCTAAATTTATTTGCTAAATAGGTGAAGTTCTGCTATTTATATCGCCCTTAAAAAACAGGGTTCTTATGTCAGCTATTTTTAGTAATAAGAACTAATCACAAAAACAAGACAGGACGTCATTAAATTCTGTACTATTATTAGGAGTTATCAATGTCTAAGGCATCTCTAAGTTTGCTGGATTTAGCCGGTGTTACACCTTATCAACCTAAGAAAGATGAGGAATACATGAATGAAGATCAAATTCTTCATTTCAGAAAAATTTTAACTGCATGGCATGAGCAAATTGTGGAAGAAGCATCAAGAACTGTTGCTCATATGCAAGATGAAGCGTCAAACTTCCCAGATCCTGCTGACCGTGCGACCCAAGAAGAAGAATTCAGTCTTGAATTACGTAACCGCGATCGCGAACGTAAATTAATGAAAAAGATTGAATACACATTGAAAAAATTAGATACCGATGATTTCGGTTATTGCGATTCTTGTGGGGAAGAAATTGGCATTCGTCGTTTAGAAGCTCGCCCTACTGCTGATCTTTGTATCGATTGCAAAACCCTTGCTGAAATTCGTGAAAAACAAGTCGCAGGTTAATTGATTCAAATAACCCAATGAAAAAGTGCGGTCAAAAACAACCGCACTTTTCGTGTTTTTATCAAATGTGCATTTAACACAGAGAATGGAGTAAATTATTCTTACTTATATAAAAAATTTATTTGGTAAAAAAACTAAAAAAGAAACTGAAACCAATATAAATTCGCCTGTCCCAAAAACAGCGCCCAAAACTGAAAAACCAAACGTTTCAAAAGCAGAGCGTTCACAACCCAAGATCGCCCCGTCCTCTTCTCACCACAAAAAAACCAACACACAAGCATCTCGCTACGACAAATATAGCGTGAAAGCCTCTCATTTGGGCATTAACCCACGTATGTTTAGCCGTAATGCCATTACCGTGGTAGAAAAATTGCAACGTCAAGGTTATGACGCTTATATCGTTGGTGGTTGTTTGCGTGATTTATTGTTAGGTAAACACCCAAAAGATTTTGATGTGGCAACCAATGCACGTCCCGACCAAATTCAAGCGGTATTCCAACGTCAATGCCGTTTAGTTGGTCGTCGTTTCCGTCTTGCGCATATTATGTTTGGACGCGATGTGATCGAAGTGGCCACATTCCGTGCTAGCCATTCGGATGCGCGCAGCGAAAATCAAGCGAAACAAAGCGATGAGGGAATGTTACTGCGTGATAACGTGTATGGCACCATTGAACAAGATGCGGAGCGTCGTGACTTTACCGTAAACGCCCTTTACTACAATCCGCAAGATAATACGCTGCGTGATTACTTCAACGGAATTGATGACCTGAAAAACGGAAAATTACGTCTGATTGGCGATCCTGTAACCCGTTATCAAGAAGATCCTGTGCGTATGCTACGCTCTGTGCGCTTTATGGCAAAATTGGATATGTTCTTGGAAAAACCAAGTGAACAGCCCATTCGTGAGCTTGCACCATTGCTGAAAAATATTCCACCCGCGCGTTTATTCGATGAAAGCTTAAAATTATTGCAGTCTGGCAATGGCGTAAAAACTTATAAATTACTTCGCCAATATGGCTTATTTGAACAGCTTTTCCCAAGCTTAACGCCTTATTTTACCGAAAAAGAAGACAGCCTTGCGGAACGCATGATTTTAACTTCGTTAAATTCAACGGATGAACGTATTGCCGATAAATTACGCATTAATCCAGCCTTCTTATTTGCGGCATTCTTCTGGTATCCACTACGCGAAAAAGTGGATGTGTTGAAAAATGAAGGTGGTCTAAACAATCACGATGCTTATGCCCTTGCAGGCAATGAAGTGCTTGATCAATTATGCCGATCATTAGCCGCACCTCGTCGTCATACATCCGTTATTCGTGATATTTGGATGTTGCAATTACAATTGCTTAAACGCACCGGTTCTCACCCTGCTCGCACGATGGAACATCAAAAATTCCGTGCAGCCTTTGATTTATTGGCGATGCGTGCTGAAGTGGAAGGCGGTGAAACCGTTGAACTCGCAAAATGGTGGCATGAGTACCAACTCAGCAATCAAGAACAACGTCGCCAATTGGTTCAAGAGCAACAAAAATTGCATCCTGCACCAAAGAAAAAATATTATCGCAGACGTAAACCTAAGGCGGCTAACTAATGGTTCAAGTATATATCGCCCTTGGCAGCAATTTAAATATGCCTACAGAACAATTAAATTCGGCATTAGAGGCAATTTCTGCGCTACCTAATACCGAATTAAAATCGGTGAGCGGATTTTATCAAAGCAAACCATTAGGCCCGCAGGATCAACCGGATTATGTAAATGCAGTGGCGATGATCGAAACCACTCGCCCACCTTTAGCTTTACTCGATGAATTGCAACGTATCGAAAATGAACAAGGTCGCGTGCGTTTACGTCGTTGGGGTGAGCGTACACTGGATTTGGATATTCTGCTTTACGGCGATCAAATCATTCAAAATGAACGCTTAACGGTGCCTCATTACGATATGAAAAACCGCGAATTTGTGATTGTGCCGCTTAATGATATCGCACAAGATTTGGTTTTACCGGAAGGCGAAAAAGTCGCAGATTTGGTGAAAGCCTTTGAACATCATCATATGCATAAAATCAAAAACAGCGAGAAAATTGACCGCACTTAACTCAAAACAAAAGGGCTGATATTCACTATCAGCCCTTCTTTTTTACCTATCAAATTAGGCGACAACGGAAACAAAGATTTCAGTGCCGATAATCACACAAATAAAACCAACCAACATTGGGACAGACATACGTTTTACGATTTCAAATGGTGAGATTTTTCCCATACCGGATACCGCTACAACCACACCAGAAACCGGTGATAAACCACGACCTAAGTTAGAAGCTTGTAACATTGGAATGGTTAAGAACGCTGGGTTGACGCCCATTTGAGTGGCTAATTTTGGAATTAATTCTGCAAAAGCATAGAACGCCGCGTTACCAGAACCTGTCGCCATAGTGGCTAAAATGGTAATCACCGCAAGCACTAACATCATAAAGAATGCTGAACCGCCGAAGGTTTGTGCTGAGTCGATTAAATTAGTGATAAAGCCGATAGTACTTAAACTTTGCGCAAATACGCCAGCCGCCACTAAAAGCATTACCACGCCCGCAAAGGCATCTGCCATACCGCGATATGCCACAATGAGATTATCGAAGGTTTGTTTTGCGTTAAAGCTACGTAAAAAATCTACCGTAGCAGTAATGATAAAACAAAGCACCATCACGGTAACAATGTGTAAATTTGGTAAGCCCCATTTACCGTCAAAAATCAACACGCCAATAATGGGTAATAATGGCAAAATCGCGTAGTAGTTTGGTGCTGTAGTTTTAATGTCATCTGCATTAATGCGTTCTACTTGCACACCTTCTTTTTTATCTAAATAACGCTGCCAGAAGAAGTGTGCTACAGCAATCCCTAAAATCGCAAAAATCGAAACCGGCAATGCGGTGCTAAAAGCAAACTCACCTAAAGGAATTTTTGAAATTTCAGCAGAAAGCACCACATCGCCCGATGTTGGAGAAAGGATAATGGAAATTGGCGATGCACAAATTGCTGCCGCAGCCCCACGAGAAATCCCCACGTTGACCATCACAGGGAATAATGTCGCCATTAATAACACGCCTAAACCTGTTGCAGATGACACGGCAAAAGACATCAAACATGCAAGGAAGTAAGCAAACACCATTAAAATATAAGGTGAACGGATATTTTTCAGTGGTTTTGACACCAATTTCACCACCACATCGTTCGCGCCAAGATGAGTCATGTACACGGAGAAACCACATAACACCATAATCATCAAGCCTAAGCCGCCGCCACGATTACCGAGTAGATATTTCACATATTCTAAAATATCAAAATAGGTGGAACCGGTGCTTTTCACGCCTTCCGGTAAAATCGAATGACCCATCAGCACTGAAATGAATAACAATACCAAGCCACCGAACATCAATACGCCGGTCGCTGAATAGCCTTTCACGATATAATATGCCACCAAGACAATGGCAATCAAACCTATAATCAGATCCATAATTTACCTCTTTATTAAAATAATAATATCAGCAAGATAGCGATTGAATTGGCAGTTGTAAATCAGTTCAATACGAAAATTTGAGGTAGATCACAAAAAGATTTTTGGGAGAAAGTGCGGTTGGTTTTGGAAATGTTTTAAATCTGAAAAATAGTAATGCTTTCAAAAGAAAAATGATAGCGTAAGTACAACTTTACGCTATCATCACTATGGCGTTATTCTATTTGAACTGTTCAATCAAATTCAAAATCCGCTTATCCGACACCTGATACTTTGTGCCTAATTGCTGCGCAAATAAACTCACACGCAATTCCTCAATCATATAGCGAATTTCCGCGACTTCATCGGAAATTGGTTTAGATTTCGGCAGTTTAGCCAGCAATTGTTGGTAAGCTTGTTGTACTTGTTCTACGCGTAGCATAGCCGCACGGTCTCGATTTATATCTTGAGCCAGTTTATCAATACGTTTATCAACGGCTTGCAGATAGCGCTGTAAATCTGGTAGGCGATCATAACCGCTCTTTTGCACAAAACCTGGGTAAATCAGCCCGCTTAATTGCGCCTTAATATCAGAAAACGCAAAGGCCATGGTGAAATCCATTTTACCTTTTAAACGTTGGTTTAAGGCATGATTGAGAGAGAGGATTTGCTCCACTTTCTGTGCGATATCCACGGTCACTTCATTAAGGTTTTCTCGCACGAAATCACGTAGTTTTTCAAAGCCTGCTTCATCCCAAACAAACCCGCCAAAATCGGCAATCAGTTTATCCACCGCACAAGCGATACAGTCATCAATCAAATCCAACACACGACCGAACGGGGTAAAATACAGACCTAATTTAGCCTTATTCGGCAATTTTTCATGCAGATATTTAATTGGTGACGGAACATTGAGCAATAACAAACGGCGTAAACCTTGTTGCATCGCCACCGCTTGCTCAAATTCTGTTTCAAACAGTTTAATGCCTACCGCATCTTTTTCATCTACGATGGCTGGGAACGCTTTGACGCTGAAACCACGTTGTTTTTGTTCGTAGCATTGTGGTAAATCTGCAAAGCTCCAAATATGCAGCCCGCTTTGCTCAATGCCATCATCTGCCACAGCAGAAATACTTTCCTGCACTCGATCTTTTAAGTTGAATTTTAGCTCATCCAAATTCATGGATTCGGCAATTTTCTTGCCGTTCTCATCCACCACACGGAAAGTCATTTTCAAATGGCTTGGAATTTGTTCCCAATTCCAATGTTCCGCTTCTACGGTAACGCCCGTCATACGACGTAATTCATAAATCAGCGTATCTAATAACGGTTTTTCCAACGGCACGGCGCGACTTAAAAAAGCTTGGGCATAATTAGGTGCCGGCACAAAATTACGGCGATAAGATTTCGGCAGAGATTTAATCAGCGCAATCACCAATTCTTCACGCAAACCTGGAATTTGCCAGTCAAAGCCTGTCATTTCCACTTGGTTGAGCAACGGCAATGGAATATGCACGGTCACCCCGTCCGCATCGGTGCCCGGTTCAAATTGATACGTCAGTTTGAGTTTCAAATTGCCTTGATGCCAGAAATTCGGAAAATCGAGCTTGCTCACTTGTTCCGCATCATCATTAATCAAGAATGAGCGTTCAAAATTAAGCAATTCAGGATCTTTTTGCTGTGCCTTTTTCCACCAGGTATCAAAATGTTTTTGAGAGACCACTTCCGTACCAATACGCTGATCGTAAAATTCAAAAAGCGTACGGTCATCCACCAAAATATCGCGGCGGCGGCTTTTGTGTTCCAACTCTTCCACTTCTCGAACGAGTCGTTGATTTTCTTTGAAGAATTTATGTTTAGTATTCCAATCCCCTTCCACTAAGGCAGATTGAATAAAGATCTCACGGCTCACCGTCGGATCAATAGAACCGTAATTTACTGGTCGCGCTGCTACAATCGGCACACCGTAAAGCGTGACTTTCTCATCTGCAATCACCGCCCCACGAGATTTAGACCAACGCGGTTCGGAATAGGATTTTTTAATTAGATGCTCGGCAAGTGGCTCAATCCATTCTGGCTCAATTTCCGCTACCATACGCCCCCAAAGTTTGGAGGTTTCCACTAACTCTGCCGCCATCACCCATTTCGGTTGTTTTTTGAAAAGTACAGAATTGGGGAAAATTGCAAAATGGGCATTACGCGCGCCAAGATATTGTTGTTTCTCTGCTTCTTTTAAACCGATATGAGAAAGCAAACCGCTTAAAAGTGCGGTATGAATTTGCTGATATTCTGCTTTTTCCGAATTAATCGGCAAGCCCATTTCACGGACGGTTAAACGAATTTGATGATAAATATCTTGCCATTCACGAATACGTAAATAATTTAAGAAATCCTTTTGGCATTGACGACGGAATTGGTTTTTACTCAATTCTTTTTGTTGTTCTTGTAGATAACGCCAAAGATTTAAGAACGCCAAGAAATCCGATTTTTTATCGACAAAACGACGATGTTTTTCATCGGAAGCTTGCTGTTTTTCTTGTGGGCGTTCACGCGGATCTTGAATGGATAACGCGGCAACAATAATCATCACTTCATGCAACGCACCTTGTGAGACAGCACTCAGCAACATCTTCGCCAAACGAGGATCCACTGGGAGTTGAGCTAATTGACGACCAGCCGCCGTTAATTGACGTTTCTCGCCCGCTTTGGTGCAAACCATTTCAAACGCACCCAATTCTTCCAACAGTTTTATCCCATCTTGAATATGGCGTTTATCTGGCGCATCAACAAATGGGAACGCTTCAATATCATCCAAACCCAATGCCATCATTTGCAAAATAACAGAGGCTAAATTGGTGCGTAGAATTTCAGGATCGGTAAACTCTGGACGAGAATTAAAATCCTCTTCCGAATATAAACGAATACAAATCCCTTCGCTCACACGACCACAACGACCTTTACGCTGATTAGCAGATGCCTGTGAAATAGGTTCAATCGGTAAACGTTGTACTTTGGTGCGATAGCTATAACGGGAAATACGCGCTGTACCTGGGTCAATCACATATTTAATGCCCGGCACGGTCAATGAAGTTTCTGCGACATTGGTCGCCAACACGATGCGATTTAATCCGCTCGGATGGAAAATTTTATTCTGTTCTTGCGCAGACAAGCGTGCAAAGAGCGGTAGAATTTCCGTGTGTTTTAGATTTTGTTTTTGTAAAGCTTCGGCGGTATCACGAATTTCTCGCTCACCGTTCATAAAGATCAAAATATCGCCACGGCCTTCCGCTTGCAGTTCATCCACCGCATTGAGAATGCCTTGTAGCTGATCTTGATCGTCTTCTTCCACTACGGGACGATAACGCACTTCCACAGGATAGGTTCTGCCCGAGACTTCGATAATCGGAGCATTGTTGAAATGTTTGGAAAAGCGTTCTACATCAATGGTTGCGGATGTGATGATGAGTTTTAAATCACGACGACGTGGTAAAAGCTGTTTCAGATAACCGAGAATAAAATCGTTATTTAGGCTACGCTCATGGGCTTCATCGATAATCAAACAAGAATATTGATTGAGAAAACGATCGTTTTGAATTTCGGCTAACAGGATCCCATCGGTCATCAACTTGATTTGTGTATCATCACTGATTTGATCGTTAAAACGAACCTTATAACCAACTAAACCGCCAAGCTCCGTTTCCAGTTCTTCCGCAATACGCG
>CAJMPC010000076.1:0-8146 GCA_905215245.1 uncultured bacterium
TTTCTCCGTGGGAATGTTAGCTTCTCAAGTTCATACCCCAATGGCTGCCGCTATGGCTGCCGGTATGGTGCCACCAATTGGGATGGCGATTGCAACTTGGATTGCACGCAGTAAATTTACCAGTAATCAACGTGATGCAGGTAAGGCCTCTTTTGTCTTAGGCTTATGCTTTATCTCTGAAGGGGCATTGCCGTTTGTGGCTGCTGATCCATTACGTGTGATTATTAGCTCGGTTATTGGTGGTGCAACTGCCGGTGCGATTTCAATGGCATTAAATATTTCTCTGCAAGCACCACATGGTGGTTTATTTGTGATTCCGTTTGTCTCTGAACCATTACTCTACCTAGGTGCAATTGCAACGGGGGCATTATTAACCGGTGTGGTTTATGCGGTGATTAAGCCGAAGGCGACAGAATAATCGATTCTTTGATTAAAAAGTGCGGTAATTTTTAACCGCACTTTTCATTTATCAGGTATAATTACAATGATTTAGGGAGAAATTATGGATAAATACAATAAACTCCGCATTGAATGGGATTGTCGTCGAGGCATGCTTGAGCTGGATAAAATCATCATGCCTTTTTATAAAGCGCATTTTGACCAACTGACTGACGACAAAAAAGATATTTTTATTCGTTTACTTGCCGCCACGGATTTACAACTTTTTTCGTGGTTTTTTAATGGCAGTCAATCAGAAGATGCTGAAGTGCAAGCGATGGTTGAATATATCCAAGATGTGCAGAAAACGAATGTCCGTTAATTTTTTGAAATTTTTTATACATAAGGAACTTTTCAATTTTAACTCTGTCTGATAAAGCAACAATAGCTTGCTGTCTTGAATATATGAAGGCGTGTTAGACGTAGCATAGGAGATATATGGCTGAACAGCTAACAGATCAGGCTTTGGTAGAAAGAGTGCAGCAAGGCGATAAAAAAGCCTTTAATTTATTGGTTTCTCGTTATCAAAACAAAGTAGCCGGACTTTTAACCCGTTACATTTCTCATAACGACATTCCAGATGTTGTACAAGAATCCTTTATTAAGGCCTATCGTTCCATTGAATCCTTTCGGGGCGATAGTGCATTCTACACTTGGCTATATAGAATCGCCGTAAATACGGCAAAGAATTACTTAACGGCACAGGGGCGCCGTCCACCGAGCGAAGATATTTTGGCTGAAGATGCCGAAAGCTACGATGTGGGAACCCATCTACGTGATGTAGATACCCCTGAAAATGAAATGTTATCTAGCGAATTAGAAAAAGTGGTATTCGATACCATTCACAGTTTGCCAGAAGATTTAAGAACCGCGATTACCTTGCGTGAGCTTGAAGGGTTAAGTTACGAAGAAATCGCAGAAATAATGGATTGCCCAGTAGGCACTGTACGTTCTCGCATTTTCCGCGCTCGGGAAGTGATTGAGAACAAAATACAACCGCTTATGCAACGTTAAAATAAAGTCGGAGTTTATAAAATGCAAAAAGAGTTACTTTCAGCCTATATGGATGGAGAAGAAGTCAGTGCCGAGTTGACGGAACAACTCTGTCAGGATAAAGATTCACAAGAATCTTGGGCGGCATATCACACAGTAAGATCGGTTATGCGTAAAGAGTCACCAGTGTTATTAGGTGCTGACTTTACGGCGAAAATGGCAGACTTAATTGAATTAGAAGAAGTGAAACACGTAGAGATTACTGTTTCTCAACCAACACCAGAAGAAGCAGACAGCTTACCATTTGTGCAAAAATTAAAAGCATTCTTTGCACCAATGACACAAATTGCCGTGGCTGCAGGTGTGTGTTTGGTGGCAGTAGTGGGTGTGCAATCATTCAATGCAAAAAGCACCTCGGTTACACCTGAAAACCCAGTTTTACAAACCTTACCATTTAACAATTCTGTTCAAGAAGTGAGTTACAACGCTCCGACCAAAGATGTAGCCACTTCGGAGCAGGTTGAGCAAAAAAATCGCCGAATTGGCACGATGTTGCAAAACTATGAATTACAGCGTCGTATGCATGCAGATAGCTTAAATGTGGGTAGCAACCAAGCGAAATAATTACTACAATTAATCGATAATTCACCACCTTAGGCGTGGTGAATTTTTTTCTGGATAAACCAATTTATTTATGAAAAAAACGTTTCTCAAATTAACCGCACTTTTAGGCTTATTCTTATTGCCTTTTACGGCATTTGCAGAAGAGCCAATCCAGTCATTAAATAAAATGTCGCAAGCCATGCGAGATTTAAACTATGAGCTTGCTTTTGTGCAAACTACGCCAACAAATATGGACTCATTCCGTTATCGTCATATTAAGCAAGGGCAAAAAGTGTATGCGCAGTTGGTGACATTAGATGGTGAGCAACAAGAGATCATCCAGCGCGGTAATTTAGTCAGCTATTTCCAGCCAGGTTCACGCGCTTTCACGATTAACAGTGGTGAGATTGTGGATGCACTTCCTGCAGTGATTCGTACTGATTTTAGCAAGCTGAGTCAGAATTATGATTTTATTAAGCTTGGAAAAGACCGAATTGCAGGCCGATTCGTTGATACCATTCGTATTGTGCCAAAAGATGATTTTCGCTATCAATATCTCGTTTTCTTAGATGAAGAAAATGGTTTGTTATTGCGTGGTGATATGCTTGATCGAGAAGGCAAGTTACTTGATCAGTTCCGTGTCGTGACGTTATATATCGATGATCGTCTACGTGGTTTAACAGATTACCTTAATAAGGTGTCAGTGCCGCCACTTTTAAATGAAGGGAAACAAGAGTCATCGCTTTCAATTAATTGGAAAACGGATTGGTTACCTCAAGGTTTTGATTTAATTCGTCAAAATCATGATGTGATAGATGGTGAAGTAACTGAAAATGCGTTATTTAGTGACGGCCTTTTTACTTTCACACTTTATATCAATAAAGCGGATAGCACTGCCGCAACAGAAAATACATGGAAACAAGGGGCATACACGATTTATAGTGAAGTCATGGGTGATAAAGAAATTACCTTTATCGGACAGCTTCCAATTGCCGCGGCTAAGCGAATTGTGCAAGGCGTAACATTCTTAAAATAATTCGGTAGAAGCGAGAAAGTTGCTATTTTGTTTCCCCTTGCTATACTTTCTTCACCTAATGGATTTTAATAGCTAAACCCCGTCCTGCGGGGTTTTGTTTTATCAAGTGCGGTCATTTTTCTTAAGGTTTTTACAATGAATAATCCCCTTCCTCTTCTTGGCATCACGGGTTACAGCGGTAGTGGCAAAACCACATTGCTGGAAAAATTGCTTCCTCAATTAATTAAAAAAGGCTTACGTGTTTCAGTGATTAAACACAGTCATCACAACGCCCATGTGGATAAAGAAGGAAAAGACAGTTGGCGCATGAAAGAGGCGGGGTCTGCGCAAGTTATTATGGCTTGTGATACTCGCTGGGCATTGATGACAGAAACCCCTCAAGAGCCGGTTTCATTAACCTATTTAAGCCAACAATTTGATTGTCATTTAACGGATTTAGTTTTGGTGGAAGGATTTAAACAAGAACCTATTCCAAAGATTCTATTGCATCGACAAGAGATGACAAAACCGTTGCCGGAATTAGATGAAAACGTGTTGGCTTTAGCAACAGATTATTCTCTTGAAACTGACCGCACTTTATTAGATATTAATCACATTGAACAGATCGCTGAGTTTATTTATCAATGGTGGAAAAAGACGCAGTAATAGAACGTCAGCATTATAAAGGGCTGGCTTGGGTGGCTTCCATGGCTTTGTTTATGCAAAGCTTGGATGCGACTATTTTAAATACTGCCTTACCCACCATCGCAACAGATCTGCAAACCCCCGTCTTTGAAATGCAAATGGCGATTATCGCCTATTCTCTTGCCGTTGCCTTATTTATTCCTTTAACTGCTTGGGCGGCTGCTAAATTTGGTACACTTACGGTTTTCCGCTCCGCTGTTTTTACCTTTGTATTCGGTTCAGTAGCTTGTGCGATGGCAACGTCTCTCGAGGCCCTTGTGCTTGCACGGATTCTCCAAGGTGTTGGTGGAGCATTTATGATGCCTGTTGCCCGTCTTGCGATTATTCAAACGGTACCGAAAAATCAATTAATTAATGCCTGGAATTTAATGGCGACAGCAGGACTCATCGGCCCGATTCTTGGCCCGATTTTAGGTGGTTGGCTTGTGGTGCATACGTCATGGCATTGGATTTTCTTAATCAATATTCCTATTGGTATGTTAGGCTTTGGGGCGGCGGCTAAAGTGATGGGAAATCATAAGGGTAATGCGTCTAAGTTAGACTGGACGGGCTTTTTACTCTTTGCATTTGGTTTAGTGGGTTTAACGCTCGGGCTTGATTTACTGGGTGAAAGTCATAGTGATCGCATAACCACATACAGTGCATTAGCGATTGGTATTGCATTATTGATGGCTTATTATTTTTATGCGAAAGGTAATGAACGTGCCATTTTGCCTTTATCTCTTTTCAATACAAGAACATTCCGATTAGGCATTGCAGCTAATATCTTTATTCGTCTTTCCGGTTCGGCTGTGCCGTTTTTATTGCCATTAATGTTCCAACTTTCCTTTGGTTATTCAGCTGAAGTGTCAGGCTGGTTGCTTGCACCTATTGCGCTAATGTCCGTCGTATTTAAACGCTTTATTGGGCATATTTTAAATATGCTAGGTTATAAAACCACGTTAATTTTATCGTCACTTTTAATGGCTGGCTCAACGGTTTCCATGTCATGGCTTGATACCTCATCATCAACGACATGGATTATATGTAATCTGATGTGGTACGGTGCCTGCATGTCGATGATTTTTACCTCAATTAACACACTTACCGTTGGCGATCTATCACAGGCTCAAAGCGGTGTAGGCTCAACGGTGTTGAGCATTGTGCAACAAGTGGGTATCGGATTTGGTATCGCTGTAGCATCTATTATTTTGACGTTATATCGTCAATTCATGGGTAACGACGATGCATTACAACATGCTTTCAGTTATACGTTTCTGACGACTTCCATTTTTGCTATCGCATTAGTTTGGATATTGAGCTATTTGCACAAAACAGACGGGGATCATTTGCGGAAAAAGCGCTGATATTGAATGCCTTAGTCTAATTTGTTATAAGAAAGATCTTTTTCTTATTTCGTAAAAGTTTGATTTGCTTATATCTTAAGTAAAATTTTATATTTATGTTTGGGTGTTCCACTCGATTAAAGAAGGAAAACTTATGAAATTAAAAGCGACCTTAACTCTTATTGCAGCCAGTTTGTTTTTAGCGGCTTGTGATCAATCTGGTTCTGCGGCAAAAGAAAATGCAAAAGCAGAAACAGCAAAACCTTCAGGTAATAACACGTTTGTGTACTGTACGGCAAAAGCACCACTTGGCTTTAGCCCGGCATTGGTAATGGAAGGCACATCCTACAATGCGAGTTCACAACAAGTGTATAACCGTTTGGTTGAATTCAAAAAAGGTTCAACTGACCTTGAGCCAGCCTTGGCTGAAAGCTGGGAAATCAGTGATGATGGTTTAACTTACACGTTCCATTTGCGTAAAGGGGTGAAATTCCATACCACAAAAGAATTTACGCCAACACGTGATTTTAATGCGGATGATGTGATCTTTTCTTTCCAACGTCAGTTAGATCCTAACCACCCTTATCACAATGTATCAAAAGGGACTTATCCGTATTTCAAAGCGATGAAATTCCCAGATTTATTAAAATCAGTGGAGAAAGTGGATGACAACACCGTTCGTATAACTTTGAATAAAAAAGATGCGACTTTCTTAGCAAGCTTGGGTATGGACTTTATTTCTATTTATTCCGCTGAATATGCTGATGCGATGCTGAAAGCGGGTAAACCAGAAACGATTGATAACAAACCAGTGGGTACAGGTCCGTTTATTTTTGTGGATTACAAAACTGACCAAGCTGCACAATACGTAGCAAATGAAACCTATTGGAAAGGTCGTACACCGCTTGATCGCTTAGTAATCAGTATCGTACCAGATGCGACGACGCGTTATGCGAAGTTACAAGCGGGTTCTTGTGATTTAATTCTCTTCCCGAACGTGGCGGATTTAGCCAAAATGAAAACTGATCCGAAAGTACAGCTTTTGGAACAAAAAGGTTTGAACGTGGCATATATCGCATTCAATACAGAGAAAGCGCCATTTGATAACGTGAAAGTGCGCCAAGCATTGAACTATGCGGTGGATAAAAAAGCAATTATTGAAGCGGTTTATCAAGGTGCAGGTACTGCAGCGAAAAACCCATTACCGCCAACAATTTGGAGTTATAACGACGAAATCCAAGATTATCCGTATGATCCAGAGAAAGCGAAACAGCTTTTAGCAGAAGCTGGTTATCCAAACGGTTTTGAAACGGACTTCTGGATTCAACCAGTGGTGCGTGCGTCTAACCCAAATCCAAAACGTATGGCTGAACTTGTGATGGCTGACTGGGCAAAAGTGGGCGTAAAAGCAAATCCAGTTACGTTTGAATGGGCTGACTATCAAAAACGTGCTAAAGCAGGTGAATTAACGGCAGGTATCTTCGGTTGGTCAGGTGATAACGGTGATCCGGATAACTTCCTTTCTCCATTACTTGCAAGTGCGAATGCGGGTAACTCAAACTTTGCTCGTTTCAAAAATGCAGAATTTGATGCCTTATTAGATAAAGCGATTGGCTTAACCAATAAAGATGAGCGTGCTGCACTTTATAAACAAGCACAAGTGATTTTCCATGAGCAAGCGCCATGGATTCCGGTTGCACACTCAGTTGGTTTTGCACCACTTAGCCCTCGCGTAAAAGGTTACGTACAAAGCCCATTCGGCTACGATGCATTTTATGGCGTGAGTGTTGATGGTAAATAATTAACGGACTATACTAGCCCTTGCAGTTGCAAGGGCTTTTTGTTTTCAAGCAAAAGGAGAAAGAAAATGGACTTACATGATATTCGTGAGGATTATTGCAAACAGGCGCTTTCTCAGCATGATTGCGATCCCAATCCAATAAAACAATTTGAAAAATGGCTCAACGAAGCGATTACGGCTAAAGTCAATGAGCCGACAGGTGTTAATGTTGCGACGGTCAATGAAGACGGCCGTCCAACAAGTCGAATGGTACTGTTAAAAGAAGTGAACGAACAAGGCTTTGTCTTTTTCACGAATTATCACAGCCGAAAAGGTCGTGCTATAGAACATAATCCTTTCGTTGCCCTGACATTCTTTTGGCCTGAATTAGAACGTTCTGTTCGTATTGAGGGCAAAGCTGAAAAAATCTCGCCTGAACAATCAGATGAATATTTTGCGACTCGCCCTTATACCAGCCGAATCGGCGCTTGGGCCAGCGAGCAAAGTGCGGTCATTTCTAGCCATAAATCTTTATTAGCGAAAGCTGCTCTGATTGCAGCAAAACACCCATTAAACGTACCTCGTCCACCACATTGGGGCGGTTATCTTGTGATTCCTGACCGCATCGAATTCTGGCAAGGTCGCCCAAGCCGCTTACATGACAGAATTTGTTATTTATTCAATGATGGAAAATGGGAGAGAGAAAGATTATCACCGTAAGTGTCTTAAAGATGCCTTACTTTTGCGATCTAAAAAATTTTTATGGTCACAGTATTACAGTAATACATCCCGTTGATTCATATTCTGGATGATATAAGGTAAATAGTCGATATATTACGTTAATGATAAATAGCCTTTAGATATGAATAAGTCATTAATTAGTCTCATTTTATATTTCTGTACGCTTAATTTCTTATCCATACCAACTAAAGGCTTTTAAGGGAGGTAAGTGGTGTTTATCAATTTATATCATTGAATCTTAGAAATTTCAGCTTTTCCTTAATCTCTTTTTCCAATTCGGCAGATTCCGCAAAGAGCTTGTCCAAATCTGCCGAAAATCCTGCCATTTTCTGCGCAAATTCATCGGCGGAAATATCCACATAATCAATTTTTACTTCAAAATATTGACCTGCCGACAAGCTGTAATTCTTGGCTTTGATTTCATCGTAACCGACCACCACGCTGAAATCTTCCACTGCCTGTTTGTGCGTGAAGGTATTGCAGATTTTTTGTTCTTCTTCGCGGGAAAGTACGGTTTTTGGGTTTTTGCCGTCTTTGATTTTTTCG